>DATGDQ010000275.1:0-2349 GCA_035310785.1 Gemmatimonadaceae bacterium
ACACGCCGAGTCCCGCCAGCATCTCGATCCAGTGCCAACGCGGAGCCATGCCGGAATACTTGAAGTTGTTGAACATCTCGAGGTGCACCGCGCCCGCCCGTCTCGCATTGATCGAGTCTTGCGACGTCGTGTACTCGGCGGTGTTCAGCATGATCATCTTCGAGCCCACGGCGCTCTTGAGTGTGCCGAGCAGGTTACCGATCGCAGCGGTGTAGGCGCTGATGCTCGAGAACTCCTGCATCGAGCCCAGGTGTGCGCCCATGTCGCCCGTCGCAGATTCGTCGAAGAAGACGCCTCCGTCCGATCCGATGAGGCGCTGCACGCGACTCACCGTGTAGGCGATCGCACCCGGATCCTTGGGATTGATTGCCCAGCGGGTGGAGCCCCATTGGGTGTAGTACACGCGCCCGGCCACATTGAAGGTTGAGCCAGCCTTGTGTACGAACGCTTTCTCGAGCGAGTACTGCGTGTGAGTCGAGTACCAGCTCTTCATGTCCGCGTAGTAGCTGGTCTGCAGGGTGGTCGTACTGCCGGTCATGGTGGTCCAGAGCAGTGCGTAGGTGAGATGACCGATCGTTGGATTCGCGGCCTTCCACGCAGAGCTCGACCCCGACATGGCGTTGTCGTAGTGCGCGCCGGCCCACGCGCGCTCGGTGGAGGTCCAGGAGTAGTAGTAGTCGGTCATCATCGTCGTGATGTGCGACCAGTGGTGCGACTGCGTGGAGTAGCCCGACCAGAGCGAGGTCGGAGCAGTCAGCGACGCAGAGACCGTTGGAGTGCGGACGGTGTCAACGGACGCGGTGTGAGGCGCAGTAGCCTCGGGCGAGGTCGCATCCGTGCAAGCTGCGGCCGCGATCATCGCAGCCATGGCGAGGAAGGATTTGCGCAAGTCGAGTCTCCAGTCCACGGCAACCCGACCGGCATGGCGCGCTCGCTGGGCGCTTTAGCCTCGTTGGCTTTGCGTCGCCGCCTTTCGGCGGGTTTGCCTTTGTCGCGGGCACTGGGCCCAACGATCACGCCGCGATGTTATCGTGCGGTGGGAGATCGCCAGCAGAGGGCGATTCCGTCGATTGAAATCCGAAGCCGCCTGGGAGACGCACTTCGAAAGATCGAAACTGGCGTACCGATCTTGGGCACATGTATAAGATTGTTCCAGCCTCTAGTCAAGAAGCCATTTTCTTATCGCGCGCAAATCATTTTGTGTCAGCAGCGCATGTGTGGGCAGAGTGATGAGATCTCGCGCGAGCTCGCGGGCACCCGTGAGCCGTTCCTCGCCCATCAGCCATTTCGAAAGCTCCGGCAATTCATCGAGCGTCTTCGGGTAGCCGTGCACCACACCGAGCTCCGGGCGTGAACGGTCTCCACCTCGTGCAGTGGTAAGTCGCACCGGAAAGCGAAGATAGCCGGGAGTCGCATCGACGATCGGACGAATGGACGACACCCCTTTGCCTTCCCGCGTTGCCCGCTCGAGCAGCCTCGCGTGCCCGGTGCGGACACCGAGATCCGCATCCGCGCGCACGAGTGCCCCGCGAACCAGCGATGCCGATACGCGCGTGATTTCGCGCGCCGCGTGCGCCGGATGATAGATCGTCTCGCCGAGATGCAGTCCGGGAATTGCCGAGGGCAGCGCGTACAGCGACGGGCGCCCGAGCAGCCACTGTGCTTTGGCCATCGTCAGGGTTCGCATGCCGCTACGCGCTGAAACCAGAGTTCGTCGGGCGGCATCGAGCGCCTCCAGAAGCGCACCGCCAATGGCGAGCAGCGCGCCACCGCCAGCGCCCGTCATCCCTTTGCCGCGTCCAAAGCTCAGCACGGAAAGCGGACCGAAGGCGCCGAGTCGCGTGTCGCGTAGCGAGCCCCACGCACCCTGTGCCGCATCCTCGATCACGGCCGTGCCGTGCGCGGTCGCAAGCGCGACGATGCCAGGAACATCTGACGGATATCCATAGAGGTGCGAGGCGACGATCACGTCCGCCCCGGCGGCGAGCACGCGCTTGACAGATTCCATGTCCGCCGAGAGGGACACCGGATCGACGTCGTAGAGCCGCACGCGGAGCTGGGCGAAGATGGCCGCGGCGGCCATGTCGACACACGCATATGCGGGCAGCGCGACGATGCCCCCGGGCTTCGCGACCGCGCGCAGCGCCAGCGCGAGCGCCGAGGTTCCGCTGTCCACCAGCAACCCGCCCGCTGCGTCGAATGCTCGGCACAGCTCCATCTCGAGGGCACCGCGCTCTCCAGCACCGCCGCCCAGTGCCGGTCCGATCGCCCGAACCAGAGAGCCCAGCGTGATGGTCGAGCTGACGGGAAGCTGGTGCCGGCCTATCAAGGGATGTAGCGCACGATTCG
>DATGDQ010000276.1:0-4508 GCA_035310785.1 Gemmatimonadaceae bacterium
GATCTGCGCGCGCGGAACCGCGCGTTTGATCGCAAGCGCCGCAACGCGCTCGACGATCACTCGATCCGCATCCTCGGTGCGAGCATAGAGTGTCTTTCCGAATTCGTCCGTCTCCTTGCGATAGCTCGTCTCGTCCCAGTCGCGAGTCAGTCTTCCGCGTGCGAGCGGGCTCCAGGGGATGACGCCCACCTGTTCCGCTTCACACAGGGGCATCATCTCGCGCTCTTCCTCCCGGTAGAGAAGGTTGTAGTAGTTCTGCATCGTGACGAACCGCGTCCAGCCATTCTCCTTCTGCAGGTGCAGCGCGGTCGCGAACTGCCAGGCGTGCATGGACGACGCACCGATATATCGTGCCTTGCCCGACTTCACCACCTCGTCCAGCGCTTCGAGCGTCTCCGCGATCGGCGTCGAGTCGTCCCAGCGATGGATCTGATACAGATCGACGTAATCGATGCCGAGACGGCGCAGGCTGTTGTCGATCTCGCCAAGAATGGCGCGACGCGAAAGTCCGGCGCCATTCGGCCCGGGACGCATCCTGCCATGCACCTTCGTGGCGATCACGACATCATCGCGTCGCGAGAAATCCCGAATGGCTCGGCCGAGGAACTCCTCGCTGGTTCCATCGGAGTAGACGTTGGCGGTGTCGAAGAAGTTGATGCCGAGCTCGAGCGCTGCGCGAATGAAGGGACGCGACGACTCCTCATCGAGGGTCCAGAGGTGGGTCCCGCGCTCGGGCACTCCATAGGTCATGCATCCGAGGCAGATGCGTGAGACATCGAGTCCGGTATGACCAAGCTTGGTGTACTTCATGCTGGAGATCTCCCGAAGTCGGCTGAGGCTGTGAGTGCCTGAACGCCGCGAACGATGTCTCGGGAAAAATGTGCCTCCGACCGGAGCATGGTAACCGGTTCCCGAAGTATCGCTCGTGCGGCGAGCATCACGCCACGCCTCGAGAAGTGCGGCGTACGTAGACTCGAATCGGCGCGAGGAGCACACTGAACATGAAATACATCGGGCGGTTGGGTGTGGCGACGCTGCTGGTCGTCAGCGCGTGCAGTGACGGAACGTCACCCTCGAAACAAGTCGTCAAGAACAAGTCGAAGTCGCAGATGGTCGCGGCGGCGGCCGTCGGTGGAATTCAGCAGGCGGGCAACGATTTCTACCAGGTGTTCGTGCTGTCGGCCGCGGCAGCCGGCATCGGTCAGTACACCGTGACGACGGGGCCTCAGCATCCGGTGACCCTGTCCACCGGCGCAGCGCAAAATGTGTTGTTCGGTAACGGGGGGCCCGGGACCACGTACAACTCGATCTTTTCGTACACCACGCATACTGCGTACGTCGCGATAGGCGACGCCTCTCCTGGCCCGGGCCTCGTTGTGCTCGATCCGACCGTGCCGGGCATTACGGCAACCACAGCGCCAATCGGAACCACCGGCGTTCGCACCACGTATACGCTCGCCGGCCCACCGCAGACGCCCGACAAGCTCACGATCGTCCAGGACGTGAATGCCCATGGGACGACCTTCGAGACGGCCTCGGTGGAGGTCACGACCACGATCACCAATCACGGCGACGCGGCCGTCGCCCTCGGCCTGCGCTATCTGTGGGACACGCAGATCGGGCACGACGACGGACCCACATTTCAACAGCTGAGCCCCGACGCATCCGTTCTCCTGACGGAAAAGAGCTTCGTTTCGCCGAGCTTCGGGTTCTACCGGATACAGGACAACAACGGCAACACGCCTTCTCCGCTGTTCAGCGTGTTTGGAACGGTCACACAGCCCACGACGCTCACGCCGCCTCCCACTCCGCCAGATCTTCTCGAGAATGCGGCGTGGACCAACGCGGTCGATTCTCCCTTCGTGTACGTGACTGATCCCACGCTCGATGTGTCCTCACCCACTGGGTTGGACGACAACGCAATCCTCTATTACTGGGGCCCGACGCAGGCAACGGCCATTACGCTCGCGCCCGGTGCCTCACGGACGTTCTCACAATCGCTCGTGTCTGCGGAAGCGAATGCGCCACCGCCATTCAATCAGCCGCCTACGGCACACATCACCGCGCCTGCGAACAATTCGACATTCGCGCAGGGAGCGTCGGTGGGCTTCACGGGAAATGCCAGCGATCCGGAGGACGGCACGCTCACCGGTGCGTCGCTCGTGTGGACGAGCAGCCGCGACGGAAACATTGGCACGGGAACCTCTTTCTCCACGACGACGCTTTCGGTGGGAACGCACACGATCACGCTCACGGCGACCGACAGTAAGGGAGCGAAGGGTACGGCGACCATTACCGTGACGATCACGGGCCCGACGACGAATCAGCCGCCCACCGCGCACATCACGGCGCCGGCTGACAAGGCGATCATCACACCGAAGACGCCGGTGACGCTCACCGGCACCGGAACCGATCCGGAGGACGGAACCCTTTCGGGCGCGTCGCTGGTCTTCAGCGATAGCGTGTCGGGTAAGTTGGGCACTGGCGCCTCGGTCGCGCTCGACTCGTTGTCCGTCGGGCCGCATACGATCACGCTCACCGCGACCGACAGCAAGGGAGCGACCGGCACGGCGACGATCCATGTCATCGTCGGGTACAGTCAATTGATCGGCACCGACGGCGGATCTCTCTGCGTCGAAGCGTGTCACCTCTCGTTGTTCGTCCCTGCGGGCGCGCTCTCGTCACCAACGACGCTCATCGAGTGGCCGGTGGCCTCACCGCCTTCACCGCCCGCCGGCATCATCGGCTCGGCGCACATGATCGCTCCGGCCGTGACCTTCGCCACACCGGGGGCCTTGGGCATCGGCTACGACCCGACGAAGCTGCCGAGTGGAATGTCCGAGAGCTCGCTGCGACTTTACACCTTCGTGAACGGAGCGTGGCAGCTCATTGGCAACAGCGGCGTGAACACGACGACGCACATAGTATTCGCGCAGGTGAGCTCGACCGGGCTGTTCGCCATAGTCGGCACCCCGTAGTGCCGCGGCTCCGTCGCGAATTGCGCGACGGAGCGAGCTGAATGACGAAGGGCCGGAGGACCAGTGACCGCGATTCGCGGCACCGATCCTCCGGCCTTTCACTGACTAATGCGAAGGGCGGCCGAGCTCATCGGCGCTGAGAATCACGTTCGTGTGAATGCTGTCCCACTGCAGCGCATTGAGCAAACGTCCCGCTTGCGCCTCGCGCTCCGCGAATCGGTGCGGTTGCAGCACTCCTCCTTCCGTGCGCCAATCCTCGTACTCGGTGACGGACGTAACGGCCGGTCCCGTCGCGTGAAGCGGCATCGCCTTGCGGAGAGCCAGGATCAATCCTGTGCTGTCGTCGAAGACGTACTCCTTCTGCCAGCCATCGGCGAGCGTGACCCGAATTCGATGTGCCGCTCGATTCTCGAACGACTCGGCGCCCACCAACGCGACCGTGTGTCCCTTTTCCGCGTAGTCGACGAACGACTCGTCGAATTCGGCTCCTCGTCGGCCCGCGTCGGCAGCCGCACCGGTATCCACGACGAGCTGCTGCTTCTGAAAGTTGTACTCCCACGTCTGACCGTCGAATCCCTCGGAATATTCGAAGCCGGGCGCGTGCACGTTCACTCGGCGCAACGAGGGTCGCTTCCACGCGATATCGGTATTCGCGTGGAGAGAGCCCTCCGCGTAGGTGCCCCACATGTGACGAGTGGAGATCCGCTCGAGCCGGTCACGTCCACCGATCGCACGATAGTAGTGCGCGATGATGTCGTCCGCCGTCGGCGATTTGACGGAGGAATCGCGAGCCGAGTGTGAGGGAGTGCAGGCCATCGCCACGGCCACGACAGGCGCCGAAAGAGCGACGACGATCGTGCGGAGTGCACGCTCGCCATGAAGTCGGCAGGGTGGCATCAGCATCTCTCGATTCGGTGGTGTCGATGAGCCGAGCGGAGAGAATCGCTGCCAGTGCACCGGAGCGCCAGAAGTTGCGCGTCAGAGATCAGTGAGGATGCGCTGACCCACGACGCGCCGTGAGCTCGATGCATTACAGAGTCGAGAGTGCCTTTGATGAGCGGAGGCTGTGCGTCGCGCTTCTTCCAGAGTGTTGCGTGAGACCCTGGAGCTGGCGGCGTATCGGCTTCCGCTCATCAAGAGGCGGTCACGCGATCAGCGAGCGGTCGCCAGCGAGCGTCGCTCCATGGACTTCCACTGCAGGATACGGTAGAGCGCGGCGAGGCCGACGACCACGTACACGATGCGGCTGAGCGGCGACATCGGGCCAAAGATCGCGGCGACGAGATCGAAGTTGGCGGCACCGACGAGCCCCCAGTTCAGGCCACCGACGACGAGAAGGATGGTGGCAACGAGATCGAGATTCTTCATTGGATTGATTCCTCTTGAGACCGTGCAGCCTGGCCGGCTGCGAGTTGGACGGGTTGTGAGCGAGGAGGAAATGTATCGCGAGCGGAGGCCAACGTCAATGGTATGTCGAGCCATTGATCTTGACAAAGACTGTACATAGGTCATCTTATGGTATGCCGACCC
>DATGDQ010000277.1:0-3428 GCA_035310785.1 Gemmatimonadaceae bacterium
CGCGACATTGACGTCGCGGCCCTTGAATCATCGAAGTTGCACGGTGGTGCGACCCGTCCTAAATACCACGCTGCCACTAATTCGCACACTTGCTCGTGACCAGGATGGATGGCTAAGCCAAAGCTGCTGTTTCTCGGTCAGACGCTGCCGTATCCTCCGGACAGCGGCACGGCCATTCGCTCGTACAACGTCCTTCGCTTGCTCGCGCGCGACTACGACGTCACGGCGCTGTGCTTCTATCGGCGCGCGACGACGGCGAACCTCGACGCGAGCCTTGCCGCACTGCGCGCGATTGCGTCGCACGTGGAGGCGTTCCCCATCGAGCAGGAATACAGCCGCTGGCGAATGCTGCGAGACCATGCGCAGAGCGTGCTCACCGGTCGCGCGTATACCACGTATGCCTATGAGAACTCGGCGTTCAGGCGTGCGCTCGAGTCGCACCTCGCGCGCGAGCGGTTCGCGCTCGCGCACCTCGACAGTCTCGATGTCGGCGGCTATCTGCCGCTCCTCACCGGCATGCCGATCGTCGTCGGGCATCACAATGTGGAGTCGGCGCTGCTGCGCCGTCGCGGCGAGAATGACTCGAAGCCGCTGCGCCGATCCTACCTGAGGCTCCAGGCGAAGTTGATGGAGGGTGAAGAGCGGCGCTGGTGTCCGCGTGCCGCGGTGAATCTTTCCGTGTCGAACGCGGACGTGCACGATTTTCAGAGGCTCGTTCCGGACGCACGTTTCGAGGTGATTCCGAACGGCGTCGACGTCGACGCGTTCGTGCCGGGCACCACCACCGTGAGGGACGGAATCGTCTTCGTCGGCGGAATGAGCTGGTTCCCGAATGCGGACGCGCTCGAGTTCTTCGACACCGCGATCCTGCCGCTCGTGCGCGCACGCGATGAGCGCGTGAAGATCACATGGGTAGGGCGCGCGAAGCCGGATGTGATTGCCAGCTACGCGAAGCGCGGCATCACGCTCACCGGCCACGTGGACGACATGCGGCCGTACGTTCAGTCGGCGGCGTGTTACGTCGCGCCACTCCGCATCGGCGGCGGCACGCGCCTCAAGATTCTCGATGCGTGGGCGATGGGAAAAGCCGTGGTGTCGACGTCAATCGGATGTGAAGGGCTCGATGCGGTCGATGGACAGAACATCTTGATTCGTGATGAGCCGGCGGCGTTCGCGACCGCGGTGAGCATGTTGCTGCGCGACTCCGGGCTCCGTGCTTCACTCGAACGGAATGCGCGCGCGACGGCGGTGCAGAAGTACAGCTGGAACGTGATCGGAGAGAAGATGCGACGCGTGTACGAGAACGTGCTCGCAAACGGTGGTCGTACCCATGTCGATTCCGGCGGGGCTCGATCGACGTCTTGAGGAAGGAGGAGCTCGTCGCCGCGTCTGCGATGCGGACAACGCGGCCTAACGTCAACCGCTGAGTCCCACCAACGGAAGGGTTCGTATGCGAAAGCTCATTGTGTCCGAGTTCGTGACGCTGGACCGAGAGAACGTTCATGAGCCCGTAGAAGAGCAGCATCGCGAGCCCCACGCCCGCCCTACTGTTCCAGCGAACTTTCGTATCAGGCTCCACGCTCACGCTATCGGCTCCGCTGGCAGAAGACCCCTGTTCAATAGCGCCACGCGACGCTCGGCCCGCGCGGAGCGCAGCATCATGGCCGCCGCGTAGATGACGACGAGTAGGATCACCCAACGCAGCACGCTGAGCGGAAGCGATCGAATGAGAAGTCCTGCCACGAGCACCGCCGGAATTCCTCCGAGCGTCAGACCCAATGCCGCCCTCGTATTGAATCGACCGGCATTCATGAAACGAATTCCGCCCGCCATTGCCATCATTGCACCGGAGCTCATCATGATGGGAAATGCCGCACGCGGATCCATTCCGAAGAGGCTGAACAGGATCATCGAAGGAGCATAGTTGCCGATTCCGAGCATCAGCAACGCGCCGAGGATGAAGTTGACGACGAGCGCGAAAATGAGTTTGCCCGGCGTGAGGGTGAGCGAGGTTCCCGCTCCTGGCAGCAATCCGAGCTGACTCGCCAGCATGAAGAACGCCGCGGCAAACAATCCGATGCCCATGGTGATTTGGATCGGTCGCCGAGGAAGTCTCGAGGCGACGCCGGCGCCCAGCCAGCTGCCGAGAACTGACGCCGCGATCAGGGATGCGAGCACCGACGGATCCACGTGCACGACCGCGAGGAAGATGAACGCCTGCACGACGACCGGCAGCGAGTGTCCGACCAGCAGGGTTCCGACCATCTCCTCGTCGGGAACCACGTGCAGCAGCTTGTAGACGGTGGTGGTCGTCGCGAACGAACCGATTCCCAGCGTGTCGAAGAAGTCGGTGACGAAGCCGATCGCGATCTGCAGCAATGAAGGCCGTTGCGCATGCCGCGAAGCCGAATCAACTCCCGCGCTCGACGCTGCAGCTCTCCATCGGACAATGAAGAGCATGGCGAGAGCGACCAGCGCCACGAGGAGCGCATCTCGAATCAGCATCGAGTCGCGATGGTTCGTGTATTCTCGTTCACTGGAGACCGAGGCGGTACAGCTTCGATGCGTTCGTGCGCAGCACCATGGTGGCAATGGCTTCTGCCCGGACGCGGCTCACTTCCCCGTCTCTGATCATGTCCGTCAACGCGAGGGCGAGGGCGGCCCTGCCGTTCTTCGCGGCTATCCACGCGGAGAGCTCCCAACCCTGATCGGGGCCAAGTCCGAACGCGTCTGAGCCATACATCACCTTTTCCGGAAATTGGGTGAGCCATGCTCGCAGGATTTCGGCGAGCTTGGCCGGCGTGTAGGCGAGCGTCATCATCGATATGTCGGCATAGACATTCGGCTTCCACAACATTGCGCCGGTGTGCGAGGCGAAGATGCCGCCACCATGGATGATCACGAAGGTCGTCTTACTCAGCTCCGGGTCATTGAATGCCGATTCGAGCAGGAGCGGGTCGGCTCCGGCGACGGCGTATGCGTTGCCGAACGCCTCGAAGGAGTGGATATGAACAGCCATGCCCAGCTGGCCCGCTTCACGCGCGATGTAGCGAAACAGAAAATCCTGGAGCGTCTTGTACTCCGCGTGGGATGGTTGGCCGCCTCGCGAGTACTTCTCGTAGATGGCGCTGGCCGACGCGCGTGACGCCTGGTCAAAGTCGAGTGACCGGAGATACGCTGCCTCGAATTTCACGGCGACGCAGCCTCCTCTTCGCTGCGACTCGAGCGACGGCGTCACGACAGTCGTGAGATACGACTCGAGCGTCGACGGCGTGGAGGAGAGCCCAAGATCGGCCAAGTATCGGTGCAGGAGCTTCTCTTCGAGCGGATACAGCTTCTCACGGTCCGGCGACGTCGCGGCTTCCGCCTTCGTCGAGAGCGGGAACAGCAGCGCATCGACATACGACACCCAGCGAAAGCGCGGCATC
>DATGDQ010000278.1:0-3378 GCA_035310785.1 Gemmatimonadaceae bacterium
CCTGCACACGCCACACGGCGACGGGCTCGCTTGGGTTACCGCCTGGCGCTCACCGGTGGATGCGGGCGAGTTCAGAACGGCGATGCAGAAGGTGTTCACGGCGCGCTTTCCCAAGGTGCAGGCGACCGAGGGCGCACAGGGCACGCATCTCGTCGCCGCCAAGCGCTCGATGCTGCTCACGGGCGGCGATGTCGGCGGACACACCGTGGTGATGTACGTCGACGTGCCCGAGGGCGATCGCACGGACGTCATCGATCTGTCGAAGATCGAGATCAAGTAACAGCGCACACGAACGAAGCAGCATGCGGACGAATCGGCCGAGGCTGCGCTAGCTGATGATCGTTCCGAGGAAGAACCCGAGCACTGCGAACACCGTCACGATCGCGCTTGCGATCCCGATCGCGACCGCGAGCCACTGCGCGGCGCCCATGGCGCGATCGTAGCGGACGCTGCGCGGCGTTCCTCGCTCCCCAATTGCGCGCTCGAGAATTCCCCAAAGCCCGAAGGCGCCCGCACTCACGAGCGGCAGCGCGAACGCCCACCACGCGGGCCGAATCGAAACGAGCGCAAGGGCCGCAACACCCCCGATGGCCGCGAGTGAGGCAAGCACTCCATCGCTGGCACGACGCGCCTGCACCGCCAACATTGCGAATAGCGACGGAGGCTCCGTTCCAATCGAATCCGGATCAGCCGCAGCGATCACGACTCGCCTCCTATCTCCCGATCATCTGCGAGAAGGTGTAGATCGCCAGTCCCACGAGCCCGCCAACGATCGTGCCGTTGATGCGTATGAACTGCAGATCCTTGCCGATCGCCAGCTCCACTCGATCCGACGTGAGCGCCGGATCCCATGACGTCACCGTGTGCGCGATGAGGTCCGCGACCTCGCCCTGATAGCGATCGACGAGGTGTCCCGCCACCTCCGCGATGAGGCCATCCAGCTTCGCGAGCAGTGCCTCATCGCGCGACACCGCCTCCCCCAGCGACACGAGCCCGCGCTCGATGGCCGAGGGCGCGAATGCGTTCGGCGCTTCCGCATACCGGAAGAGCGCCGCCTTTGCATCCTCCCAGATCGACGCCGAGAAATCGCGCACCGCCTCCGCATCGAGAATCTCGAGCTTGATGCGCTCCGCGCGGGCGCGAACCTCCGGGCTCTCCTTCAGCTTCCGCACGAACTCCGCGAGCGCGTCGTCGAAGCGTCGGCGCAGCGGATGATTCGGATCGTCACGCACCTCGGTGAGCGTGTTGTCGAGTCCCGACACGATCTTCTTGTGAATCTTGTCGTCCAGCACTCCCGGTATCCACCAGGGGCTCTCCTCCTCGATGCGGTCGCGAATGAGCTCCTGGTTCTGATCGACCGCCCGTGCCAGAAGCGCGATCGCCTCGTCGAGCAGCTCCTGGTGGCGATCGCCGGCCGTGATGAGCGTCAACATCTGTCCGAGCAGCGGCGCCACCTCCGTGCTTCGGATGCGCTCCACCAGCACGCGATCAATCATCTCCTGCACGTCGTCGTCGGCCATCATGCGCGCACCAGTCGCCAGCGCGCGGGCGGTATGGTGCGCGAGCGTGCGGCTGTTCTCTGGTGTCGCGAGCCAGTTCGCGAGATGCCGGGAGATGTGCAGCGTCGCCAATCGGGTCGCCAGCACGTCCCGACTCAGAAAATGCCGCGACACGAAGCTGCCCAGGCTGCGCCCGATCTGATCCTTGCGCGCGGCAACGATCGCCGTGTGCGGGATCGGAATGCCGAGGGGATGACGGAAGAGCGCCGTTACCGCGAACCAGTCCGCCACTCCGCCGATCATCGACGCCTCGGCGGTCGCGCGCACGTACGCGAGCCACGGATATCGCGCTGCCAGGAGCGAGCTCGCCACCCAGACCACGGTCGCGAGCAGGAGGAGCCCACTCGCGCGCCGCTTCATGCGGGCGAGATTCCTGCGCTTCGTTTCCTCGTCCAATGGCGGCAGCGGCGCGCTCACCGCCACGGCCGGTCGAACCGCCAGGTCAGTCACCGGTCTCGATCGGCATCGACCGCTCCGCGTCGCCGCTCCGCCGCTCCTGATCCGGATCCGGCATCACCACCGGCGGCAAGTCCGCGGGCAACGCGACAATGGGGGGAAGCATCGCGAGCCGAAGCACCTCATCCATCGTCGCGATGAACGTGAACACCATGTTCGTGCGCACTTCGGCCGGAATCTCGCGAAGGTCCTTCTCGTTCGCCTTCGGCAGGATCACCTCGCGGAGCCCGGCGCGGTACGCCGCGAGCACCTTCTCCTTCACGCCGCCGATCTCGAGCACCTTTCCGCGGAGTGTGACCTCGCCCGTCATCGCGACATCGCGCCGCACCGGTCGCTCGCTCAGCGTGCTCGCGATCGCCAGTGTCACCGTGATTCCCGCGCTCGGACCATCCTTCGGAATCGCACCGGCCGGGAGATGGATGTGCAAGTCGAAGTCCCGGAACATGCGATCATCGATGCCGATCTGCGTCGCCCGCGAGCGCACGTAGGAATACGCGGCATCCACGGACTCGCGCATCACGTCGCCCAGCTGTCCCGTCACGATGAGGCGCCCCGTCCCCGGCATCTTGAGCGCTTCGATCGTCATCAGCTCGCCGCCCGTCGCGGTCCACGCCAAGCCCGTCGGCGCGCCGATCTCGGGCTCCTTTTCCGCCTCATCGCGCGAGTAGCGAGGAACGCCGAGTATCTCTGCGACCATCTTTGCGTCGACGATCCACGCGCCCTCTTCATCCTTCGCCTTCCGGTGCGCGCGCTTGCGCATGATCGCCTCGATGTTGCGCGAGAATCCGCGCAACCCCGCTTCGCGCGAGTAGCCGCTCGAGATGAGGCTCAGCATCTCGTCCGTGAACTGCAGATCGAGATCGGAAATGCCCGTCTCCTCGAAGAGCTTCGGCAGGAGATAGCGCCACGCGATCTCCACCTTCTCCTCGATCGTGTAGCCCGCGATGCGGATCACTTCCATTCGGTCGCGCAGCGGTGCCGGAATGTCGAAGAGATTGTTCGCGGTGCAGATGAAGAGCGCGCTCGAGAGATCGAACGGAAGATTCAGATAGTGATCGACGAACGAGTTGTTCTGTGATGGATCGAGCACCTCGAGCATGGCGGCCGTCGGATCGCCGCTCATGCCGCCGTGCGTCATCTTGTCGATCTCGTCGATCATGAGCACGGGATCCTTCACGCCGACGCGTCGCATCGCCTGGAGCAGCAGCCCGGGCATCGCGCCCACGTAGGTGCGACGGTGGCCACGAATCTCCGCCTCATCGCGCACGCCGCCCACCGAGATCCGGTAGAACTCGCGCCCGATCGAGTTCGCGATCGCCTCGCCCAGCGAGGTCTTGCCGGTGCCCGGTGGCCCGACGAAGCA
>DATGDQ010000279.1:0-3251 GCA_035310785.1 Gemmatimonadaceae bacterium
CGGCATCACGCAATCATCGCAAGGGGACATTCGTGCTCGCGATACTTGGCACTGCGAAGTGGAAGCAGCAGACGGCCACCGAGATCCGGAAGCTGTCACCCGGCGCGTCGCCTCTCGCCGCGAGAGCCGCTCGCTACGAGCGGGCCGAGATCGCCGCTCTTCCCGCGCCCGTGATTCGTTATTTCGAATTCGCGTTGACGCCTGGACAGCCAGTCGTCACGGGCGCGCGCATCGAGTGGGAGGGTCAGTTCAGCATGCGCCCGCGCCGCTGGAGTGCGTTCACGGCAACGCAGCACTATCGCGTGCAGCCACCGGGCTTCGTCTGGGATGCGCGGATCTGGATGACCGGCGTGCTGCCGGTGCTCGTTCGCGATTCGTATGCCGATCACGAAGGATCGTTGCGAGCGGCGATTGGCGGGATCGTCAAGGTCGCCGATTCGCACGGCACCGTCGAGATTGCGAAGGGAGAGCTGCTTCGCTATCTCGCCGAGGCCATCTGGTTTCCTACCGCACTGCTGCCGAGCGCGGGGGTTTCTTGGACGGCGATCGACGAGGATTCGGCCACGGCAACGTTGTCGGATGGCGCGACCACGGTGTCCCTCGACGCGCACTTCGGTGCGTCCGGCGCGATCCAGTCGCTCTCGGCGATGCGTCCGCGAGACGTGCGCGGCACGTCGATCCTTACGCCCTGGGTCGCGCACGTGCGCAACTACGACCGCCGCCACGGCATGATGGTCCCGAGCTCGGGCGATGTCGAATGGGAGCTTCCGTCCGGACCTCTTCCGTACTGGCGGGGCCGCGTCGTCAGCGCACAGTACGACTTCGCTCGCTGATGCCGCAGACTCCACACGTCGAGCGACATTTTACTGCCGGAGATCGGGTTCGCGACATCGTCATCGGAATGTCCGATGGGCTCACGGTGCCCTTCGCGCTCGCTGCCGGATTGTCCGGTGCAGTCGCGTCGTCGCGCATCGTGGTCACGGCGGGGCTTGCCGAGGTTGCGGCGGGCTCGATCGCCATGGGGCTCGGCGGCTACCTGGCGGCACGCGGCGATGCGGAGCACTACGCGAGCGAGCTCGCGCGCGAGGAGCAGGAGATTCGCGACGTGCCGGACGTCGAAGCCGGCGAAGTGGCAACGGTGCTCACGACGTACGGGCTCACGACTCAGGAGTCGGGGACCGTCGTCGCGGCTTTGCGCCAGCGGCCCACACAGTGGCGCGACTTCATGATGCGCTTCGAGCTCGGGCTCGAGGCGCCCGATCCCAAGCGCGCACTACAGAGCGCGTTGACGATTGCGCTCTCCTACGTCGCGGGCGGGCTCATTCCATTGTCGCCGTATCTCGCGCTCTCGTCGACGCAGGCCGCGCTGAAATCGTCCGTGCTCGTCACGCTGGTCGCGCTGATCATCTTCGGCTACGTCAAGGGGAAATTCACCGGCGCCGGTCCGCTGCGCAGCGCGATTCAGACGACCGTCATCGGCAGCCTCGCCGCGGCGGCGGCATTCGGGATCGCGCGCGCCATCAGCTGACCGACGCGACGAGGCTGGTGGGCGCGCTGCGTCTAGGAGCGAAGCCTCTCGTGCAGCGCAGGACACCTGACGGAAAAGCCCTGCGCTCGCAGTGTGTTTGAAAGCGCCTCCTGCGCATCCTCTTCCCCGTGCACGAGACACACCGTGCGCAGATTGGGGGATGTCCGCCAAACCGCTGACAGCCACGCCGCGAGCTCCGTCCGGTCTGCATGGGCGCTGTAGCCGTTGATGATCTCGACGCTGGCGCGAAGCTCCACCTCATTTCCGAGCACGCGAATGACCGGTCGCCGCTCCACGATGCGCCTGCCCAGGGTGTTCTCTGCCTGAAAGCCGACGATGAGGATCGTGTTGCGCGGGTTCGAGGCGCCGTTCAACAGGTGATGAAGGATTCGTCCTCCTTCCACCATTCCAGATCCCGCGATGATGACCATGGGCCCGACCCGTGTGTTGAGCGCCTTCGACTCCGCCGTGCTGCTGGTATAGGTGAGCTGCTCGAATCGAAACAGCTGTTCGATGTCGCGCACCGGCGCTTCCGTGCGATCGAATACGTCGCTGTTTCGCTCGAACACCCCGGTGGCAGCAGTGGCCAGCGGACTGTCGATGACGATCGGGATCGGCGGTATGGCCTTCTGCCTTGCGAGTATCTGCAGGTCGTACACGAGCTCCTGAGTGCGACCGACGGCGAACGCCGGAATGAGAATTCGTCCGCCCCGTGCGGCGGTGTCGCAAACGACGCGGGCAAGATGATCGCGCGAGGATGCGACGCTCTCGTGATCCCTGTTGCCGTACGTCGACTCCATGATCACGAGGTGGGCGGGATCGGGCGGAGGCACGGGATCGCGAATGATCGGCAGCCCGGCGCGCCCGATGTCCCCTGAGAAGATCAAGCGCGAAGTCGACGAGCCCGAGGTGGCTTCGATCACCACGGCTGCCGAGCCCAGAATGTGTCCGGCCTCCACGAATCGGGCGCGCACACCTTGGCACACGTCGAACCACTCGTCGTAGGGATGCCGTTCCATGAGCTCTTCCGCGCGCGCGGCATCTCTCACTCCATAGAGCGGCGGTTCGACTTCGCGCCCGTGTCTGCTCAGGAATTCGAAATCGCTCTCCTGGAGGTGTGCGCTGTCGGCGAGCATGATCGCGCAGAGATCGGCCGTCGCCCTGGTTGCATGAATTGCCTTCGAGAACCCTTGACTCACCAGAAACGGGAGTCGACCGGAGTGATCGAGATGTGCGTGCGAGAGCACGACGGCGTCGATCTGCTCGATCGGACATGGAAGCGACCGATTCTTCGTCTCGGCATCACTGCGATGGCCCTGGAACAGCCCGCAATCGAGGAGCACGGTCTTGCCGTCGACGCGAAGGATGTGGCACGAGCCCGTCACTTCACGCGCGGCGCCGGCAAACTCGATCTCCATGTGGATTCCCGGGCAGAAGTCAGAGGGGAACGGGGTTGTCCGCCGAAAATGCTGACGGAATCTACGAGGGAGATTGTGGAATGCGCCCTCAGGCTCGCATCGTGTCAGGCGGCAGCGGACACTCCGGGCCGGCTGCCCGAGCTTTCTTTTCGGGATGATCTCCCATCGAGCCTAGAACCGTTGTGACCGCCCCCGCAGCCCTCATGGCGAGCCTGCGAACGCGCCGCCTGAGCTTGCGCACGACCGCATTGCCCCTCGCGGCCACCGCCTTCTTCGCGGCCGGTGGCGTGTGCTGGCTCCTGCCC
>DATGDQ010000280.1:0-3897 GCA_035310785.1 Gemmatimonadaceae bacterium
GCGGCTGGATCGCGTGTCGGATGATCTGCGCCGCATCATCCTCGCGCAGCTGCCGCTGATCGACGAGGTCAACAGCCACCTGCTGCTGATGAAGGGGAAGATGTTTCGCCCGACGCTCGTGCTGCTGGCGAGCGCCGTGGAGGGGAACGAGGAGCCGCGCGCGACGACACTCGCTGCGATCCTCGAGCTCGTGCATCTGGCGACGCTCGTGCACGACGATTCGGTGGATCACTCCGCGCTGAGGCGCGGGATGCCGACGGTGAACTCGCTCTTCAGTCACCAGGTGTCCGTGATCATGGGCGATTTCCTGTACTCGCGTGCGGTGGTGGAGCTCGTGCGCGCGAACGACATGGAAGTGCTGCGGGTGCTCTCGGACGCGACGAACGCGATGACCGTCGGCGAGATGCGCCAGCTCACCGCGCTCGACGCGCTCGGCTTCACCGAAGCGGATTACGAGGCGCTGATCCGATCGAAGACGGCATCGCTGCTCTCCGCCGCGTGCGAGATCGGCGCGCTCGCGGGAGCGCGGTCTCGACGCGCCGAGCTCGCGCGCTACGGCGAGCGCCTCGGGATGGCCTTCCAGGTGGCGGACGATCTGCTCGACTACACATCGGACGAGCGTGCGACCGGGAAGCCGTGCGGGCTCGATCTCCGCGAGCACAAGGTGACGCTCCCGCTCATCGCCGCCCTGCGCACCATGTCCTCGGCCGAGCGTCGCGACGTGGACGCTTTGTTCGACACAGCGGAGCCCAGCGAGGCGCAAATCGCACGGGTCGTAGAGATCGTGAGCGATCGGGGCGGGCTCGACTATGCACGCCGCCGAGGCGATGAGTACGCTCGCGAGGCCGAGATGGCGCTGGTTGATCTTCCCGATACCCCGGCGCGCGGCGCTCTTCACGACGCGATTGCCTACGCCCTCGACCGAAGCCAGTGATGCCGCCACGTGGATCTTCCAAGCACCGCCCAGGGTTTCATCTCATCGTATTGATTGTAGGATTCATAGTCGGGGGACTGATGACGCAGGTGGCGCGTCGCTTTCTTCCGGCCGGAGCGGTGAAGGAATTCCTGACATCCGGGGTCACTCCTCAGGTCGGGGCGATTCCCATCGACCTGATCATCATAAAATTTGCGATCGGGCCAGTGGCGCTGGACGTTTCTCTGCTCAGCTTTCTGGGAGTGCTCGTGGCCTATCTCATCGCGCGTTCGCTTTTCTAGGGGGGTACGTATGTTCGGTCAGCTGGGCTTCGGCGAAATACTCATGATCATGGTCGTCATCCTCCTTCTCTTCGGCGCGAAGAGAATCCCGGAGGTGGCGGCGTCGTTCGGAAAGGGCATCAAGGAATTCAAGAAGAACGTCAACGACGTCACGCATGAAGTGACGACGCCGGCACGCACCGACTCGCTCCGCGCGGATGCTCCGCGGACGATCGACACCGCGCCCGCGACCGACGAGCACCCCGAGCCGCGCCGCTTGATCCAGTAGCGGCACGAGGTACGACGAGCAACGCGGGGCGGCGCCAGGTCCTCGGCGCCGCCCCGCGTTGCTCGTTCGCAGAGCTCAGCTCGTGGCCTGTCGCGCGTTCGCCTTCACGATGCGCCGGTCGTCTTCGATCTTGGCGGCATCGTGCAAGGCGGCGAGGTACTGCTGCACACGCTGCTGGCGAACTCGCTGGATCATCTGATCCCGCTGTTCCTTCTTCTGCTTCTCGAAGGCTGCGCGGTCGGCCTCGATGCGCTTGTCCACGCGCAGCACGATCACGTCGTTCTGCCCTTTCACCGGAGGCGCGACCGACCCGACCGGTGCACCAAATGCCGCGCCGATCGCCTCGGTGGTCTGGCCGAGAACCGGCACCTGCGTGGTGCGTGCGAACTCGGGGCTCTTCTCGACCTTGAGTCCGGCCTTCTGCGCGGCCGCCTCGAGCGTCTGTCCTCCGTGCACCGCCGTCACGATCGCCGCCGCCCTCGGCAGCAGCGCATCGAGCTTCTTCGTGCGCGTAAGCTCGCGTCGGATGTCCTCGCGCGCAGCCTGGAGCGTGGGCTTCCCGCCCTCCTGGAGTGAGTCGAGTCGCACGAGGTAATACGCGTCGTCCGAATCGATGAGGTCACTCGTTTCGCCAACTTTGGCTCCGCCGAACACCCAGGCAGCACCGCCCGGCACGTAACGACCATCCCACGTGAGCGGATCGGATTCGATCGCCACCACGTGGCCGACCTTGAGGCTCAGCGCGCGAGCAACGGTGTCGAACTCCGCGGGCTTGTCGACATTCGCCGCCTTCGCGAGCGAGTCCGCTCTGCGATCTGTCAGCGCAGCGGATGAATCGCTCTGCGCGATTCGAACCAGAATATGGTGGACGGTGATCGAATCGCCCTTGTGCTCATCGACCCTGATGATGTGAAAGCCGAAGGGGCTGAGCACCGGCTGCGACAGCTCGCCCGGCTTGAGTGCGAATGCGGCGTCCTCGAACGGCTTCACGAACTGACCCTTGCCAACCTTTCCGAGCGAGCCGCCTTTCACGGCGGAGCCGGAATCGGCGGACTCGCGCTTCGCGACGTCCTCGAACTTGGCGCCCTTGAGTATCTCCGCCCGAAGAGAATCCGCCTTGGTGCGAGCGGTCGCCGTATCCGCAGCCGTGATCGTACGCGGAATGCTCACGAGCGACACGACGGCGCGGCCCGGCCGGTCGGCGAGCGCCTTCTGGTGACTGTCGTAGTACGCCTTGATCTCGGCGTCGGAGATGTGAACCGCGGAGTCGGGAACCGAGGCCGGATCGAATGCGACGTAGGACACCTGCGCCGAATCGTGCGCGTCCTGGAAGGCGCGCCAGAGCTGCGCGTCGGTCACGTAGACGGGGCCCGCGATCTGCTCGAAGAGCTTCTTGCGCGGAATCTCGTCGCGGTAGTACGCCTCGAGCTGGGCGAGGATGCCCTGCTGCTTGGCCATCGGGCTGGTGATGAATCGACGATACTTCTCGAAGTCGAACTGCCCCTCGGTCTGAAATTCGGGGCTTTGCGCGAGCTGCTGCGGGGGGCTGGAGAGCGCCGCCGCCTGGATCTCGGCGTCCGACACGGAGATGCCGCGCTTCTTGTATTCCTGATCGAGGAGGATGTTGGTGACCATCTGGTTGAACGTGTCATCCTCGATCCGGCGCTGTTCGTCGAGCGTCAACGACTTGCCGCCAGCTCCTTCCTGCTCCTGCCGAATGCGATTCTGCGAAGCGCGCTCGAGGTCGATGTAGGCGATCGGAGTGCCATTCACCGTTGCGACCTGCGTACCCGCCGTCACCTTCGCTCCAGAGAGGCCCGACTGCTGGTAGAAAACGAAGCCGATGAGAAAGAGGATCGCGATCGCCCACCAGATGTACTTGGCGGCGCTACGCATACTTTGGAGCACGGTACCTGACTCCTTGCAACCACGTGAGAGAAACGGGCGGGCTGAGCCAGCAAAGCTACCGGATCGGGGAGCGTAAAATCAAGGCAGCGTATGACTTCCGATTGACTTCGATCGTCAGGTTCATGTATCTTCACCGACTCTCCGCCGCCACTCGTTTCGCGGCCTCCCCGAGGGCTTGAATGGCCAACTCCGCCCTGATCGAAGACCTCCGTAAACAATTCGCCGAGAATCCGCGACGGGTCTTCGCGCGCCTGGCGAACGAATATCGCAAGTCCGGCGATCTCGATGCCGCCATCGAGATTTGCCGGGCACACGTGCCGCTGCAGCCCACGTACATCAGCGGCTACATCGTGCTGGGACAGGCGCTCTTCGAGCGCGGACAGCCGGAGGAGGCGCGCTCCACATTCGAGACCGCGCTCACGCTCGACCCCGAGAATCTGATTGCGCTGCGGCAGCTCGGTGACATCGCGCGCGCGAGCGGCGATCTCGACGCGGCACGAGGCTGG
>DATGDQ010000281.1:0-4565 GCA_035310785.1 Gemmatimonadaceae bacterium
GAGGATCGCCGATCGCAGCCAGGTCCGTCTGTCGGCGGTGCTCCAGGCGCACGAGTATCACAATCGCGGCCGGAAGCGCGAACGTTGCCAATCCGATGTAGACGGGCGACGCGAAGGCGAATGCGGCGAAGGTCATCGACGCATGACGATTACGGCACTGTCCGCAGCCACGTCGCGCGGAGAGCTAGATGAAGCGCGAGAAGGAGCAGTGCCGGCAGGAGGAGATATGCAAAATATTCGTGGTAGCCTCTCACTTCCCGAAGGTGCAACTCGGTCTTCTCGAGCTGATCGATGGACGTCATCACTCCCGTCAGCGCCGTTGGATCCGTCGCACGATAGTACCGTCCGCCTGTGCGCGACGCGATTCGCCGCAGCACGTCCTCGTCACGCGCGGAGAGCGTGGAAGGCACCTCGGCGTATGGCCGACCTGGCGTTGCCTGCACCGTGCTCCGGATTGCGGCCGCGGTGCTATCCTGTGAGCTCACGCCGATTGTATAGACACGGAGGCCGAGCGCGTGTGCGATGTCGGCGGCGACGAGCGGGTCGGGAGAGCCAGTGTTGTTCCCGCCATCGGTAATGAGCACGATCGCGCTGCTTCCTCTGCGGAAGTTCTTGAGATGATTCGCGCTCATGGCTAACGCAGTGCCGATCGCGGTGCCGTCCGGCAGCAGCCCGATGTCGACGCGATCGAGCATCTCGTTTACCACGTGCGTGTCGTTGGTAAGGGGGACCTGGGTGAGCGCACGACTGGCGAAAACCACCAACCCAACGAAGTCCCCCTGCCGCGCGCGAACGAAGTCCGCGAGGACATGCTTCGCGACCTCGAGACGGTTTCCCGGACGGAAGTCCACTGCCTTCATGCTGCTCGAGATATCGAGTGCCACGACGATATTCCGGCCATGGAGCCGCACATCCTGCGCCTCGTACACGCCCTGTGGACGCGCGAGCGCGACTATGAGCAGCGCGGCACTGGCCACGCGCAGACCGGGCAGCAGGGCTGACCACTGCACACGTCGGCCGCCGGAGTCCTGGTCGAGTAGCGACAGCGGCGGGAAGGCAATGTACGCCGCCAACGAACGTTCGGTCCTCGACCGCGCGAACCAGATGTAGCCCGCAAGGATCGGCAGCAGCACGAGAAAGAGAGGGTCGGCGAAGCGCATCAGAGCGGCACAGCGATGCTGTTTGCGGAGTCGGGCGTCGGCATTGCAGCGGAATGCCAACGGGCGAGTAGCGCCCGCACTCGCGCGAGAAAGGCGGCCGCCGCTTTGTCGTCGGGTTCGACGCGAGCGAATTTGACGAGGTCCGCCTCCTCGAGTAACGCGTGGCACTCCTCGCGCTGTCCGTCGGCGCTCAACGCCGTGGGCAGTGACCACACCACCTCAGGAGTTGTGCGGTCCGTCGCGCGAACGTGGTGCTCATCCTCGAGATAGCGTCGCAGTACGTCTGTCACGCGTACGTAATGGCGGGTCACCTGCCCATTCGACGGCCAGCGCGCCCCTTCGATCTCTCTCAACAGCGCGAGCGCGTTAGCGTAAGGGCCCGACGCCTCGGCAGGTGCGCGCTTGAGCGACGCCGCGCTCGGGTCGGAACGCACGGCAAGCCCGCCACCGCCACGAACGCTTGCCAGATACAACACCACTCCGAGCGCGAAAGCAGCCAGGATGACGAGCCACCGGACGTCCCGCGAATTCGGCGACAAGGACTGAAGATCCTTGATATCCCGCATCGCTTGATACCCAGGTGGAAGTGAGGCAACGACCTGGATCGGCAGCGGCCGGCTGCGAAACGTGTCAGGAGGAAGAGCGTCGGAAGTGCGAAAAGCGATGGCGAGCGCAGGCACGCTCGCTTCACCGGGCCGGAAGAAGGTGAAGCGCATTCGCGCGACGTAGGCTCCAGTGCCAGAGGGAGTGAGGCTATCCTCGGAGACTACGCGCACGCCGTCGGGAAGCGTGTCCACGACGCGAGGCATTCGTTCCATCGGGCGCGCGCTTGCTCCCATGCGCGCCTCGATGCGAACCGTGACCGGTTCACCTACAGGAACGCGACTGGCATCCGCGGCAACGAAGAGTTGCTGAGCTCCCAGCGCGGACACACCGGCTGCTGTAACCACGATCGCGAGCACCGGACCGGCGACGTGACGTGCCAGGGCTCCACGCCTGCGTGACACGAAGCGCACCACTATCGCCGCCTCTCTCGCTCGCGTGCCTCGAAGAACGAGAGCAAGGGCGTGAGATAGCTTCGGTCTGTCCGCAGCCGAACGAGGCCTACGCCCCGGTTTCGCAGCGACCGCAAGAGTGCCGCATCGAACTCGGCCGCGCGATGGCGGAGTTGCTGCGCGATCATCGGATTCGAGGAATCAATTGTGCGTGAGCGGCCACTCTCGGGATCGCGAATCGTCAGAAGTCCTACTGGTGGCAAGTCGCGTTCGCGCGGATCGATGAGCTGGAGCGCGACCGCGTCGTGCCGG
The DNA here is from genome assembly GCA_035310785.1 of Gemmatimonadaceae bacterium. GTDB lineage: Bacteria > Gemmatimonadota > Gemmatimonadetes > Gemmatimonadales > Gemmatimonadaceae > FEN-1250. The sequence goes on from DATGDQ010000281.1 coordinate 2,468, forward strand.
CGTGCCAGGTGCTCGAGCGACTTTTCATAGTTCGCGGCAATCCAGTCCGACACCACGAACACGACGGCACGCCGTCGGAGCACGCGGTTCACGAAGTCGAATGCCGTTTCGAGGCGAGTCCGCGTCCCATGGGGCTCGAAGGTGAGAAGCTCTCGGATCATTCGAAGCGCGTGTCGCTTCCCACGCTTGGGCGGGATGAACTTCTCGACGCGATCTGTAAACAGCACTGCGCCCACGCGGTCGTTGCTGCGAACGGCCGTCATGGCGAGCACCGCGCACACCTCGGTCGCCAGATCCGATTTTAGCCGTGCGCAGGTGCCGAACGCCGTCGAGCCACTGTAGTCGATCAGAAACACGACCGTCAGTTCGCGCTCCTCCACATACCGACGCACGTAGGTGGCGTCCATCCGCGCAGTCACACGCCAGTCAATCGTTCGAACATCGTCCCCAGGCACGTACGCGCGCACATCAGCGAACTCGACTCCGCGCCCTCGGAAGGCGCTGGAGTACTGCCCAGCGAGGACCTCAGTGATGAGATGACGGGTCCTGATCTCCAGCAGGCGGACTTGCCGCATCACCACAGCGAGTTCGACCCGTTCCTCCTCACTGCCATCGCCAGGCGCGATCTGCGAGGCTCGCGACGTCACATTGCCCTCACCTCATGGTACCGCAGCGACGTCGAGAATCCGAGCGAGGACTTGGTCAGCGGTCACGTTCTCGGCGTCAGCCTCGTAGGTGAGGATCAGCCGATGGCGCAAGACGTCCGGACCGATCGACTTGATGTCCGCCGGGGTAACGTAGCCACGTCCCTCGAGAAACGCGTGACCCTTGGCCGCGCGAACGAGCGCGATCGATGCACGGGGACTCGCGCCGTAGTCGATCAGCGGTGCAAGATCTTTCAGTCCCAACGCAGCCGGGTCACGCGTTGCGCGTACGATGTCGAGCGCGTACTCCCTCACCCGTGAATCCACGTAGATCGCATCGACCGCTTCGCGAGCGCGAAGTACCCACGTAGAATCGACAATGGCCCCGATCGGCTGAACTCCGCGCACGCTCGCGCGGTCGAGCATTTCACTCTCGTCGGCACGACTCGGATACGTGATCAGGAGCTTCATCATGAAGCGGTCGACCTGTGCCTCCGGCAACGGGTAGGTTCCTTCCTGTTCGAGAGGGTTTTGCGTGGCGAGAACCAGGAATGGTTCCTCGAGCGCGTAGGTCGCGCCGCCAATCGTCACTTGCTTTTCCTGCATTGCCTCCAGAAGTGCGCTCTGCACTTTTGCCGGGGCGCGGTTGATCTCGTCCGCTATGACAATGTTCGCGAAGATCGGCCCCTTTTGTACGGTGAAGTCTCCCACTCGCTGGTTGTATATCATGGTGCCAACCAGATCGGAGGGCAGGAGATCGGGAGTGAACTGAACGCGCTGGACGCGGCAGCTCACGGTCTCCGCGAGCGTCTTGATGGCAAGCGTCTTTGCCAACCCTGGCACTCCTTCGAGGAGCATGTGGCCGTCGGAAACCAGCCCGATGAGGAGGCGCTCGAGCATCTGGCGTTGGCCAACCACAGCGCGGCCAAGCGATGCAAGCACGGCAGCAACTATTTCGCCCTCGTCTCGCACGCGAGTACCAGGAGCGTCGAACTCCGCCGTATCACTCATCTCGCGCAGCAATCGATCTCTTTCATTCGCAGCTCAGCTCATCGGCGACTTCCTGAGTATAGCTGTCGGAAGTGTTCGGACAAGCTCAAGTGGGCGCAAGACTTAGCGCCACATTTCAACTCAGGAGAAGTCAGCGATGCGGCACGAACTCCCAGCAGATGTCCCTGCGAATGGTCGTGCAATCGGCCGTACGATCTTGAACTAACTCCTTGCGCTGCTCGACGGTATGAGGAGCGACTTTCCGAAGGATGGGTCGGGTGCATGGGAAGTCAGGCGCAGCTTCGAGAGCTGATCGTGCTGCACGCGATGACACAGATCGACCGCCGTGCCCGACCTCAGCCCGGAATGAAACAGGGGCGACCGCTGAAGGCCGCCCCGTATTCAATGCCGGGAACTCGATTCGACCGCGGCTATGGATGCGCCACGCCGCAGTTTCGGCCCGT
>DATGDQ010000282.1:0-1556 GCA_035310785.1 Gemmatimonadaceae bacterium
CCCGCTGCGTTCGAGTGCCGCAACTCACCTGTCCTGAAATGAGGACTGGCCGGTTGCCGGGACCGTGTTTACCGTTGGTGCGTGCGCGGCTCGCGCAGCGGATTCCCCGCGCGGCAACGTCCACAATCCGGAGCTCGATGACCGACAACGACACGCACGGCAGCAGCGACGATCTGCAATTCGATCGCGTCGTCACCAACGATGCTTCTGCAGAAGTCGCTGGAAAGAAGCCGGCTGTCGTGTGCGTGGTCTGCAAGAAGCCGCTGCAAACCGATTACTTTCTTATCAACGGCAAGACGATCTGTGACGGCTGCCGGGCCGCTGTCCTGTCGTCCACGGCGGTGCCGAAAGGGTTGGCTCCGATGGGAAAGTCGATCGGTCTTGGCCTCCTCGCCGCAATCGCCGGCGCAGCGGTGTACTACGGCGTCATCAGGATCACGAATTTCGAGATCGGCATCGTTGCGATCCTGATCGGATACATGGTTGGCTGGGCCGTGCGGAAGGGAGCGAACGGGAGAGGTGGCCGAAGATTTCAGATTCTCGCGGTTGCGCTCACGTACTGGGCGGTCGGGCTCGCGTACGCCCCGCTGGTGTACGAGGGGACGATCCGGCATTCGGACAAACCCGCGGTCGTCGCCCAGGGTTCTGTGTCCGACTCGGCGAGCGCCGCAACTGCAGGTAGCGCGCCCAAGTCCGCCGGCTCCGATCTCCTGGCCTTCGGCAGTCTGTTCTTCCTGATCTTCGCGCTCCCCGTCATCACCATCGTACAGTCGATGCCGGGCGGGATTCTGAGCGCATTCATCATCTTCATTGGATTGAGACAGGCGTGGCACATGACGGCAGCACCAATCATGAAGGTCTCCGGTCCATATCGCGTCGGCTCCGGCCCCTCTCCCGCGAGCGCCTGAGCGCGAGATGAATCCGGCAGCGCTCGACGTACTGAGCGGCACGTGCGCGAACTGCGGCACCGAGCTTCCCCCCCACGCCGTGGCGTGTCCGGCGTGCGGAACGCTCGTGTACTCCGACAAGCTCAAGGCGCTCGCGGCTCGTGCGGATGCGGCGCTTGCATCGGGCGATCTGTCCGGAGCGCGAGCGCATTGGGAGAGTGCGCTGCAGTTCCTGCCGCCGGATTCGAAGCAGTACGAGACGATCAAGGGGCGCATCGCGGATCTCACGACGACCATCGATGGCGCGAATCCCTCCGCTTCGCGAGCCAGGTCCGCCAATCCGGATCATCCGGCGTGGCGCCGAGCGCTGGGCGCGGTCGTCACGGCGTTCCTGCTGCTCCTGGGCAAGCTCAAGTTCCTGATTCTCGGGCTCACGAAAGCGAGCACGTTCCTCTCGATGTTCGCCTTCTTCGGCGTGTACTGGAGCATCTTCGGCTGGCCGCTCGCGCTCGGGCTCGTCGTCACGATCTACATCCACGAGATGGGACACGTCGCCGCACTGCGAAGGCTCGGGCTCGCAGCGGGCGCGCCGCTGTTCATTCCGGGAGTGGGCGCGCTCGTGATGCTCAAGGAGCACCCGGCGGACGCGCACATCGATGCCGACATCGG
>DATGDQ010000283.1:0-6350 GCA_035310785.1 Gemmatimonadaceae bacterium
AGGGCTGCATCACCGCCGCCCACGAGCGACATGGCCTCGAGCACGGTCTTGGCGTCTTCCACCAGCTCCACGCTGCCGTTGCTATCGACGGCGGCCGCGAGCACGGGCTGCGACCGGTCGAGCGCGAGCGCCAGCACCGCGCACCTCGCCGCCGCAACGCAGGCGATGGTGAGCGGCGTACGGGCAAGGGACGAGTCATCGCCCCGCGAGCACTCCCACTCGCTCGTGGCAGTGCGGGCGTCGGCGCGCCAACCGCGCATCGCGCGATCGATCTCCTCGCGACAGCGTGTGCTGCTCAGGTGTGTGGGCTCGGTGATCCCGGAGCTCACGGAGGCCTCGGGAAGCACGGCTCCCGTGCTTCCGATCACCTCCTCCATCGTGCGCAGCTTCTGTCGCAACCGTTGCTCCACGGTGAGAACCGTCTCCGCCTCCGCCGGCGGCGCGAGTACATAGCTGTGCGTGCGCGCGTGCAGTGCGCCCAATCGACGCGAGCGCGCGACGCGCTGCTCGAGGCGCGCGGGCGTCCACGGTAAGTCCACGTGCACGACGACGGACGCGTCGTGCAGATTGAGTCCCTCGCTCGCCAGATCCGTGGTGAGCAGAAGATCCACACGCTCCGACTCACCAGGCGACGACACCCCCATCGCGCGTGGTGCAAAGCGCTCGAGCGTTTGCTGTCGCGTGAGCTTTCCGCTCGCGATGCGCCCACCGCGGGACGAGAGTGCGGCGGTGCCGCGTGAGCCGCGCAGCTCGGAGAAGAGCGCGTAGACAGTGTCCGCGAACTGTGAAAAGACGAGTACCTTTTCGCCCGCGTGACGAAGGCAGATGTCGCGGATGGCCTGCGCACGCGACGCGTCGACGCCGTCGTCCAGGCGCACGGCGGCGAGGAGGGTTCGCACCGCGCCCACGTGCGCGCGCACCCGCGCGAGCAGATCTTCCGGTGCTGCGACGGGAGCCGCGACCAGCTGCGGAAAGGCGAGCTGGATCACCTCATCAGCGGAGCTCCATGCCCGGAGCTCGCGGCGGTCCGGATACCGTCCCTCACAAAGCGCGCTCTCGAGCGCGATGCCGCGAGCGATGCGCCGGCGCAGCGCGCCCGCGAGCGCCGCGCGACTCGACGCCCACTGTCGCAGCAAGCTCCAGGTGAGGAGCGCACCACCCGCGCCGCCGTCTGCCGGCGGAAGCGGCGGCGGCAAGGCGAGCAATGCGCCCAGCAGTGCTCGATCATCGCGCACGCGGACCCACTCGGGCCGGGGCGCATCTGGAATCGCGATGGCATGCGTGACGTCGCCGCGCTCGCGCCGCACGATGAGTTTCGCATACTCGGCATCGGTCATCGCGTATGCGCGCGCGCCCAGAAACAGGGCGAAGAGCGCGGACAGCTCGGCACGGCGATTGTGTACCGGCGTAGCGGTAAGCAGGAGCACTCGCGCTCGCGCAGCGAGTGACGCGATCGCCGCATAGCGGAGCGTGGAGGCCGTTCGAGCGTGGTGCGCCTCATCGAGCACGAGTAGATCGAACTCGCCCCCGGGCACGTTGCCGCGCGACAGCGCGGCGTAGGAGACGATCGTCGCATTCACGCCGGCGGCGGCGAGCGCGTCTCGCCACATGCGGCGAAGCGCCGCCGGCACGACGAGCAACGGTCGCGTCGCCTCGCGCATGAGGGCGGCGGCGACGTACGTCTTGCCGAGTCCCGCCTCATCGGCCAGGAGCGCACCGCGATGCTCGCCGAAAAGCAGACGGAGACGGTCGACGGCGCTTCGCTGATGTGCATGGAGCGTCACCGACCCCAGCTCTCCTGGCGCCTCGTGGGGAGGAAGCCAATGTTTGGCGATGAGCGCGCGCGCGACAGAGGCGCGCACGGTCATCGCGCGCTCCACGCGATCAGCGGAGCAACGTCCGTCGCACGAAGTCCGTACGCGCGAGTAGCCGCGTCCACGAGCTCGCAGCTGGAGGGGAGGTGTCCGTCGAGAGCGCGCTGCGCGAGTGGGACGAGCAGCTCGCGGGCAAAGCGCCAGTCGCGCGGCAGGGGGAGGAGTGCGACCGTCCAGCCGAGGTAGCGATGGTAGCCGCCTCGCGCGGGTTCGGCGAGCACGTGCAGCCACGCGGCGGCGAGCGGGGAGTTGAGCAGCGCCATGAGCGCGAGCGCGTCGTCGTGTTCGGCGCATGGCACGACGTAGCAGCTGTTCAGCGGCACGGTTCGATCACCTGCGGGGAGGAGGAGCGCACGTGGTGCGCGCCCCATGTCGGCCCACACGACGCGGGCCTGACTGGACGAGGCCGACGGCGTGCGAAAGAGCGTCCACCACGCCTTGCCTGCGCGGGCGTCGCTGCGCGCCACGAGTCGGCGACGCCATCGCGCGAGCCACTTTGCAGCGAGGACGGGAAGAGCGGTGCGCGGCGCGCCACTCTCGTCATGCGTCCAGATGATCGCCTCCGTGCTGGCTGGGGGGCGCCACGGAACGGTTCCTTCGCCTCGCAACAACGGCCGGAGTATCTCGCGCTCGATCTCCGCGCTCCGCTCTCCGGAGCGCACGACGACCGCTGCGGCCCCGCACGTCAGCACGCGTGCGGCGCACTCCACGACGAACGCCTCGTTGCAGCCGCATTTCACGCCAAGCAACGGTGCACCGAGCGGAGTATCGCCGATGGATGTTCCGGCCCGAGAGACACGATCGAACGATTCTCGCACTGCGGGAGGAATCGCGATCCACGGGCTGGCGAGATCTCCATCGAGCGCGAGCCGCGAGGGGGCAATGGTCCAGCGTAGCACATCGAGCTTGCGATGGATCGAGGCGAGCATGGGTGGTGCGTCGGTGCTCGAGCTCTTCCTCGCGATCACGAGCGACGGATAGACGGCAGCGTCGAAGGCCGCGGGGGACTCGGACCAATCATCGAGCGCGATGACGTGCGCATTGGCACGCAGCAGTCTTCTCGCGCCTCCACCCGCCAGCGAGCGCCACATCTTCGCGGGGAGGAGAAGGGCGAGCGATCCGTGTTCACGCGTCAACGCGAGCGACCGTTCGAGAAAGAGTGCGCCGAGATCGACCTGCGCTGCGAAGCCGGTGCCTGCATTCGCGGTCCGAGCGCCGCGCTCCCACGCGGCATCGCCGAAGACGGTGAATCGCGCTCGAAGCGCGGCGCGGGCGCCCGCCGGGATTCGGTGCAGCCGCACCCACGGCGGATTGCCAATCACGAGGTCGAATCCGCCGCGTTGTGCGACATCCGGGAAATGCGTGGCCCACGCGAAGGGCAGGGCACCGCCCGAGCGTAGCGCACGCCTGTGCGCCATGAGCTCGCGCGCGCGCGTTCGCTGCATCGCGAGGCACGCCGTGTCGTGCGAGGTGGGGCGCACCCGGTCGCCGAACAGGTCACGACCGCGCATGGCGGCGAGCAGGTCGCGGCGTCGCGCCGCGCAGCGCTGGATCTGTTCTGCAACGTGTGCGAGCGCGAATGCACGTTCGTTCCGCTGCAGCGCGCGTTCGAGCGTCCGCTTCCGAGTGCCCGTCGCGCGCGCGTAGCGCTGGCGCATGCGCGCGATCGTGCTGCCGCCCGCACCGCGACGCTCTTCGAACGCATCGCCCGAGAGCGAGTCGCCGACGCGAATGTGGCGATCCAGGTTCGGGAGCGGAGGCACTCGCATGCCGTCGGTTTCGTCGCTCTCGATCACGACCGACAGCCACAGCCGGAGCTCGCACAGCCACACGGCCGTGGCATTCACGTCCACGCCGAAGATCGAGCGCGTGAGCAGCTCGCGCCGAAGCATGGCGAGAGGACGCGTATCGCCGGCGCGCTGTCGAAGCGCGGCGAGGCTCTCGAGCGCGTGGACGAGGAACGCTCCGGATCCGCACGCGGGATCGAGCACTCGCATGTCGGCAACGCGCTCTCGCAGCAGTGGCGCCAGCTCCGCCACGACGTCCTCTCCGGCGATCGCACGTTCGATCGCGTCGCGAGAGATCGGGGGGCGCGCCAGTGCGCTCGCGAGTGCCGAGCGCGTGACGTCGCTCACGAGTGACTGCGGTGTGTAGAAGGCGCCACTCGTGCGGCGTTCCTGCGAGCACATCAGCGATTCGAAGGCCTTGCCGAGCATTTCGGGGTCTATCGCCGCCTCCGACCACGCGACAGTGTCCTCGCGCGCCGTGAACCTGTAGCGCGCGAACAGCTCCCCGAACGCACGACCGAGCGACGCATCCGAGAGCTGCAGCCTGGGCCAGCGGCGCTCGAGCGGTGCGGGCGCGAACAGACCACCGTTCAGAAACGGTATGTCGCCAAATGCACGCGCCGCGGGAGCGCGCGACGCAACGGGCGTATTGAGAGTACCGAAGAGAAGAGGCCGCAACACGCGCCTGTGATAGTTCCCGCCGCGCTCCATGCACCGCGCAAAGCCGTTTGCGAGGAAGCGGCGGTCGCCGTCGAGCCAGCCCTTGGTCTCCAGGAAGGAGAGGAACAGCAGACGCGACACGTGCAGCAACGCGAGCTCGTGGCGATCCCTCGCGGGAGCCTCGCCGCGCGCGCTCTCCGCGATCTCGGCGACGACCGCCTCGAGCGTGCGGTAGAATCGGCGCGTCAGCGCCTCGCGCCCGAGCACCTCGAGCCACGAGGCGTGGGTGAGCACATCCGCGGCATCGCTCGTGGCGGCGAGCGACGCGAGTGCGAGCGCATCGGTCGCGAGCACGTGATCGCGATCGATCACCAATGCCGACACGCGTGGTGCGGCGCTGTCTGCCGACCAGGCGACGATCGCGAGCTCGGCGCTCTCGCGGCGCGCGGCCACCACGAGCCAGAGCAGGTGCGGCGCGCGCGCGGCCAAGCGCGAAGTGACCACGGCCACACTGTCGCGCAGCGACGATCGCGCCGGACACTCGATGAGCAGTGCGCGCAGCGTGCCGGCCCCCGCAATCACGCGCAGCTCGCACGCCACCTCGCGCACGCCGAGTGCCGTGCACGCGTCAGTGTCGAGCGGGAGCGGGGCAGCGCTGAAGCCTGCCGCGCCGGCAATTGCGGCCAGCGAGTCGACATCGCGGGCGGCAGCGAGGAGCTGGGCGGCGGAACGGAGTGCGAGCACGCGACACCCTAGCGGCGACGCGGACGCCGTTCGTCATCGTGCTGCTGCGCGCGGCGCTAAATCGACTCGCGCGACTGTCCGTCAGCCGGCCTGGTACCGCCTTCCTTTCCACTCCACCGCGCGTCCGCGCACCGTGGCGCGCGCGATGATGAACAGCACGACCATCGCGCCGAGGGGGAGCGCGAATGCGTACAGCGGCGACTGCCGGAAGCCCGCAACGTAGATGACCGCCCACCACACGAGGAGTATCACGCTGCACACGGCCGCCCAGATCACCACGCTCGTCGCCACCGGCACGAACGCCGCATAGATGAGTGCCACGATTGGCGCGAGATGCATGAACGGCACGATGAGGAGCAGGAGCGGAAGCAGCAGCCGCGGAATCACTCCCGGTGGAAGCGTATCCGCGCCAGCGGTGACGATGTTCTTCGTCCATCCGTTCACGACTTCGGTCAACGAGGTGTACATGCGCGTGGAGAGATCATGGGGCCCCATCGCGAGCTCGCCCCGCAATCCCCGCGCGTGCACGAGCTGCGCGAGGGCGAGATCCTCCGCCGATTTCGTGCGCACGGACTCGTGTCCTCCAATCGCATCGTGGCACGCGCGCGTGAAGCACATGTACTGTCCGTTGGCAATCTTGTCGCGCGCGCGGCGTGCACGGTTCACCGCGCCGGCACCGCCGTAGCGCGTTGCGATCATGTAGAACAGCAGCGGCATGACCGCGCGCTCCCAGAAGCTGCCGAGCTCCTGGAATCCGCCGACGGTGAAGAAGTCGAGTGCACGTGCGCGCATCACCAGCATCGAGCGTGGGATGAGCGTGGGCGCGTGCGTGGTATCGGCGTCGGTGAAAATGAGCGTCGAGCCGCGAGCCTCGCTCGCGCCCTGTGCGCACGCCCATTGCTTGCCGAACCATCCATCCGGCACGGCGGCGCCCTCGACGATGCGCACGCGAGGATACTCCATCGCGAGCGCCCGCGCGAGCGCACCGGTGTCATCCTCGGAGCGGTCGTTCACGACGATCACCTCGAGTGCGGGCCATCGCGATTCGAGGATCGATCGCACGCAGCGCTCGATATTGTGGGCTTCGTTGCGCGCCGGTACGATGACGGAGACGAGCGGCGGATCGGCGGGAACGTCGCTCGACACATTGTCGAGGGAGGGAGAGCCGCGTGCGCGCCAGATCATGAGGAGAGGGCCGAGCACCCACGGCAGCGACGCGAGGATCCATGTGCGATTCACGCGCGGAAGCTAGCGCTCGCGTTCGCGACCGGCAAAAAAGAGTGGA
>DATGDQ010000284.1:0-21243 GCA_035310785.1 Gemmatimonadaceae bacterium
GCTGCAGCTGCTCGGGAAGCTCCACGGCACCACAAGGATATGAGTCCGTGCGAATATGCGCTCCCGCCACCGCCGGAGCAAACGCGCGTCGGGCGCGCCGGCGTTTGCAGCCCTCAGCCGCCCAGCGTCACGCGGTACTCCTCGAGCTCGTGTCCAGCCATTCCGGCAAGGAAGCCGGCGCCCGTGGCCACGTATTGTCCCGCACGCACCAGCACGTGGCGGCCGGCCACGAGTCCGACGGGAAGCAACACCACGCCCTGACCGATTCGAAGGAGCGCCTTCGCGAATCGCGACGCGCGCACGCGCAGTCCGGGTTGCAGCTCGACCTCGGTGCTGCTCCAGTTGCTGCTCACACGAAATGCCCGCCGCATCAGCCACTTCGCACTGAGCCGCGTAGACGGGTTGAACTCGTGAACGATCGCTTCGTCGGCCCAGACGATCCGATGTCCGTCCATGAGCAGTCGTCTGAAGAGATGCGTATCGGTTCCGCCGGAGAGCGGCCTGCGCTCGTCGAACGGTGTCGGCATCGCCGCGAGCAAATCGATTCGCAGCAGAACGTTCCCGGTCACCGCGCGATCCTGGAATGTGCCGGTGCGATGCCGCTCACGATCGAAGAAGCCGCCGCGTGTGACCCACTCGGGCACGGCACCCTCGAACGCAGGGAGCACGGGTCCCGTGACGACGCCCGCTCCCGTGTCGTGCATGACGAGCAGCAGCTGATCGAGCCAGGCCGGCTCCGGGACCTCGTCATCATCGATGAACGCGAGCAGCGCTGCCCCGAGCCGTCGCGCCGCGTTCACGGAGGCATTCCGCGCGAACGGGATTCCGCGCCGCGGCTCGGACACGTACTCGATCGGCCAGCGACTCGCGACGCGCAACGCTTCACACGTCTGCTCCGCCGACTTCCCCGGATCGTTGTCCACCACGATGACGGTGACGGACCGCGGCGAGCAGCTGTTGAATTCGAGAGTGTCGAGCCCCTTGAGGAGTCGCTCGAGTCCGAGAGGACGACGATGCGTCGCCACACAGATCGCGACGGACGGCATGTCCCGAACGGACTCGGGCACACTCGCGTCGCGCGCGCGCACTAACGCGTCGCCACTTCCGGTTGGTATGCGCTCGCGGACTCGATGAAGGACTCGAAGAGCCGCCGCATCGCGGGATCGCTCTCGACCAGCTCCTCGGGATGCCATTGCACGCCGATCAGGTAGCCATCGTCCTGCCCCTCGACGCCCTCGATCAAGCCATCGGGCGCGCGCGCGTTCACGACGAGCCCGGGCGCCAGCTTCTTGATCCCCTGATGATGCATGCTGTTCACGGTCGTGGCGCCCGCGCCGATGATCGACGCGAGATGCGTCCCGGGCTCGATGGTGACGTCGTGCACCAGGTCCCGCCGCTGCCTCGGCTCCATCGGCCAGTAGTCGTGCTTGATCGCAGCTTCGCACCAGTCCGCGAGATCCTGATACAGCGTTCCGCCCGCCGCAACGTTGAGCACCTGCACTCCCCGACACACTGCGAGCACCGGCTTCCGCTCGCCCATCGCCCACTGCACCAGTGCGACCTCCACGCGATCGCGATCCGGATCGGGCACGCCACATTCCGGGAGCCGCGATTCACGGTACTGATCGGGATCCATGTCGACGCCGCCCGGCAGGAACACGCCGTCGAGCCGCTCGTAGACCGCGCGGAGCGTGGCCATGTCGTGCGAGAGCGGGATGATCCATGGAATGGCGCCCACGGATGTGAGCACGTCCACGTATCGCTGGCTCATCACCCAGCAGCGCGGAAGCTCGCCGGCAACGGCCTCGAGCGTCTGCGTGGTGATGCCGATTATCGGGCGCGGAGTCATGGATGGATAATAAACAATGTCAGGCCACGGGGCGCGCGTTTTCCTCGAGCCCCGGCACCGATTCCAGCCCGATGCCTTCGGCCGTCTCGGTGATCAGCGAATCCACCACGGCCTTGAGATCGCCGGTTCGCTGCCACACCGCAAGCTGACGGTCGGCCGAAGTGCCTTCGCGCAGGATGCGGAACGCGTACTCCACTTCCGTGCGGCTCCCCAGGTCATCGACGACGTCGTCGATGAACCACGAGATGAGCTCTCGCACGAGATCCCGTGCTGGCGCCTCCTGCTTGCGTCCGAGGTCGACGAGGTTGCCGTCCAATCCCCAGCGCACCGCGCGCCATTTGTTCTCCTCGATCAACTCGGCGTTGTAGACGCGGAAGGTGATGTTGTCGCGCCGCAGCTTCCAGAGCTTGGCGATGATCGCCTGGAAGATCGCCGCGATGCAGATCGCCTCATCCACGCGCGTGCACACATCGCAGATCCGGAATTCCAGCGTGGGATACAGATGATGCGGCCGAACATCCCACCAGATCTTGGAACCATCCGGGATGCACTTCGTGCGTACCAACGTGTCGAGCAGATTGTGAAAGTCGGACCAGTCGCGAAAGACGCGCGGCACGCCGTTGCGCGGAAAGTTGCGGAAGACGATGCTCCGGTACGACTTGAGCCCGGTGTTGCGTCCCATCCAGAAGGGCGAGCTCGTCGCCAGGCAGAGCACGTGGGGCATGAAGTAGCGCGCCGCATTCATCGCATCGATGCGGAACTCCGGATCCTCGATCCCGATGTGCACGTGCGTGCCGAAGATCAGCAGCGACTGCGCGAGCTCCGCCATGTCGGCTTTCACGCCGATGTACCGCTCGAGCGGCGTGATCTCCTGCGTCACCCACGAGGAGAACGGATGCGTCCCCGCCGCCGCCACGCGCAGCCCACTCTTCGCGACGTGCGAGATCACGGAATGGCGCAGCTTCACCAGCTCGGCCCTCGCCGCCGAGGGCGTGCTGCACACGTTCGTGCCGACCTCCACGATCGACTGGTGCAGCTCCGGCTTCACCTGCTCGAGGATGATGCGATCGCCGTCCAGGATCTCCTGGATGTACGACTTCAGCTCGCGCGTCTCCGGGTCGATGATCTGGTATTCCTCCTCGATCCCGATCGTGAGTGAAGGTGCCTTCATCGCCCTACCGGTGAGAGACGGTCGATCATCGCGGCTCGAGCACGTACGTAGGAACATTCGAGCCACCGCCGGCGGTGACGTTGAGCAGCGCGGCAGTCCCGAGTCGCGTCATGCACCCTTCCACGTACGCGCCGTCGCACACGAACGGCGCGGTGTCGAGCATCCGATCGAAGATCCTGAGCTCGCCATCGACCACCGATGGATAGGCCTCTGCCGGGAGCGTGATGCGATCCTGCACGATGTACGGCTCCTCCCGCGCGGCCGCGAGCCCCGCCTCCCACTCGGCGTCGGTGGCCTCCCAGCCGAGCACGATTCCCTTGCCGCCGTATTCATCGTTCGGCTTGAGTACGAATCGTTCCCGGTGGTCGCGAATGAGGCGCGGCAGGTCGACCTCCTTGCCATCGAAAATGGTATGCCGGTCTTCGACCACGCGAGTCCACGGGATGTGCATCTCGATCGCCTCCGCCTCCTCCACGCTGAACAGGCGAGCATTTCGTTCATCGCTCAATACGGCGAGACTCGCCTTCTTGTGCAGCAGCTTGCACGAGAAGGGGTTGACCATGCACACGGCGTGGTCGCGCACCGCGCGGATCACCGGCCCGTCGATGCCACACCGCTCCACGAGCTCGTGGATCAGTACGCGCTTGTAGATGAGTGAGATCTCGAAATCCCCCGCGCGCAGCGCGCCATCTCGGTACTCGACCTCGCGGGGATCGACGATCCGGCACTCGAGCCCCTGGCTCGCGAAGTAGCGCTCGAACAGGAGGAACTCGCTGAACGTCGGCACCTCGCGCCAGTCGAGAATCGCGATCCTCGGTTTCGCACGCGCGCCCGAAAACTCCTCGTACGCGCCGAGCATCGAGCGCAGCACGCCGGACCGCGCCGCCAGCGGACGCAGATGATGCGTGCGCTGGAATTCCCGCATCACGGGCATCGCCTCGAACACCTCGGTGAGCGCGTCGTTGTACGCCGCGCCCGCCGGCGTCTCCGCGTTGTACTCCGTGAAGCGCAGCCCGCGTCCCTCATCGACGAAGAACGCATCGAGCCGGGATGTCGGGCTCGCGGCTGCGAATCCGGGATCCACCGTCACGAGCTGCTCCTCCCAGTCGGTGAGCCGCAGCTGCCGGCGCACGCTCTCGTCCGCGAGTGCCGCCCGCTGCACCGTCGCAAATGCGCGCAGCACGATCGCCGCACGATCCCGGCACAGGGCATACTCGCGCTCGGTCATCCATCGCGGGCGCACGACGGTGCACACCGGCCGCCCGCCGAAAGTGAGTCCGCGACGCTGGATCTGCTCCTCGAGCCAGGACTGCGAGTCATCCGCGAGCCCGCCCGCGAGCAGGTCGTGATAGCGGGCGATCGCCTCCCTCGCGTAGCCCTGCGTGCTCACCCCTCGCGCCGCCCGAGCAGAAACTCCCCACGCTCGATCTTCATCTTGCGCTTCGGCCCTTTCGCCAGGCGTATGGTGAGATCCGCCATGTGCTTCACCGTCCAGTCGAAGTAGTGCGGCGTGAGCGAGTTGATGTCCATGTCGGGCGCGGGATTCATGAAGTCGATCGCGTACGGAACTCCATCGCGCACGGCCCACTCGACGGTGTTCATGTCGTAGCCGAGCGCCTTCACGAGCGTCAGCGAATCCTTCACCACGCGCGCGCCGAGCTCCGGCGCGAGATGCTCGTGCTCCACGTGGTACTTGCGCTCGCGAGGATCGTACTTCATCGGAAGCACCTCGCTTTGCCCAAGGCAGAGGCACCGGATGTACTGATCCCACTCGATGAACTCCTGCAGCACCATCGTCAGCTGCCCGGAGCCATCGTATGCCGCGAACAGCTCCTCGAGCGTGCGGCAGATGTACACGTCGCGCCATCCGCCACCGTGCGCGTCCTTCAGCACGCACGGCAGTCCGACGTAGGAGAGAATTCCCTCCCAATCCAGAGGGTACACGAGGTTGCGAAGACTCTCCTGGTGATTGATGTTCGGAATGTATTCCTTGTTCGGCAGCACGACCGTCTTGGGGCTCGCGACGCCGAGCCTCGTCGCGAGCCCGGCCTCGAAGAACTTGTCGTCCGCCGTCCACATGAAGGGGTTGTTGATGACCGTCACCCCCTGCAGAGCGGCGTACTTCAGGTACGACCGGTAATACGGCACTTCGTGCGAGATGCGGTCGACGAGCACCGAATAGTCGGTGGGGTCATCCATTCTCGTTCCCCCGAGCTGCACCAGCTCGGCAGTCACGCCGGCATCGCGCTCGTTCACTTCCTTGATGAACGCAGGCGGAAAGCTCCACTCACGCCCCACGATCAGCCCGATCCGCTTCACCCGCCGTTCCTGCTTGTCCCGTGCGTGCGCCATCGTCTTGCTCCCCGGTCAGTCGCTTCCGCCGATGTACATGCGAACCATTCGCTCCCACCACGGCCAGTCGTGTGCCCATCCGTCCCACACGCGAAAAGCGTGCGGGATTCCCTTTCCCCACAACGTCCGCGAGAACATCTCGTTGCTCCAGTGCATCGGATCGTCGCGCCCGATCGCGAAGATGATGTCCACGCGCCGGATCGCAGCGAGCCGCCCCGGATCATGCTCGTTGCGGAGGAAGTCGGCAGGGTTGTTGAAGTAGACCGAATCGTCCGAGAAGCCGCCAGTCTGCTGCTTGATGTCGTACAAGCCGCTCATGCCCACGACACGCCCGGTGATCTCCGGATGGCGAAGCGCGAAGCTCATGGCGTGATATGCACCGAAGCTCGCGCCCGTGGTAATGAGGAACGCGTTGTCGTTCAGATGTCGGGAGAGCGGAAGCACCTCGTGGAGCAGATATCGCTCGTACGCTTCGTGCCTGCGCGCGCGATCCGCGGGATGGATGTGCGTCGCGTACCAGCTCTCGTCATCCACGCTGTCCACGCAGTACAACTGGAGCCATCCTTTCGCCAGATGCTCCCCGAGCGCGCCGATCATGCCGCGATCTTCCCACTCGAAGAAGCGTCCCATCGATGTCGGGAATACCAGCACGCGCGCACCTGCATGGCCGAAGATCAGCAGATCCATGTCTCGGCCGAGCGAAGGGCTCTTCCACCGGCGGTGCTCACGATGCATCAGCGGCTCGCGGGAAAGAGGAACTGCAGCATCGCGGGCGCGATGGCTGCCCACGCCGACTCGGTGTGCCGCCCTCCCTCGACCTCCTCGTAGTGCAAGGTCTCGCCCTGGATCCATCCCTTGGCCAGAAGCGCGTCCCGCACGCGCCGTGCTCCGGCAACCACACCCTCGCCCTCGGCGGTTCCCGTCGACAGCCAGATCCTGAGCGGCGGCGCCGTGTACAGCGCGCGCACGCGGCGAACGATGAACCGGTTGTCCCACCACACGCTCGGGCTCAGCACGGCGACGTTCCAGAATCGTCCCGAATACTTGAGCGCAAGGTACAGCGACACGAGCCCGCCGAGTGAGGAGCCACCGATGCCGGTGTTCCGGGCATCGTCGAGCGTGCGGTACTCGGCATCGATGAATGGCTTGAGCTCCTCGAGAAGCATGCGTCCGTATCGATCGGCATCGCCGCCGGCGCGTTTGGCGGAATCGCGCGTAGGCGTGTATTCGTCGATGCGATACGCGCCCGCGTTGTAGATGCCCACAATGATCAACGGCGCCACCAGCCCCGCGCCGATCGTTTGCTCGGCCGCAGCATCGAGGTGCCATTCGCCGCTGAACGCGGTCGCGTCGTCGAAGAGGTTCTGGCCATCCTGCATGTAGAGCACCGGATAGCGCCGCGCGACGTCCTCGTCGTATCCGGGCGGGAGATAGACGATGATGTCATGGGCACTCTCGAGAAAGCGCGAGCGCACCCCTTCGTGCATGCGGAAGTTGCCCGTGAGGGTATGCGGTTTTTGCTCGTCTGACATGGGGGGAAATTGAGAGGAGTCGCCACTCTCAGGGCAAGTGCCGAACCAGCGACACTACTCCAGTTCGAGACTGATCCCCGCCCTCACTCTGCCTTGAGCCCCGGCGGCGCGACGGTGATAAGCCGGGCACCGTACCGGCACGCGTCGATGTAGTCCGGCTCGCTGACGGCGCAGAACGTCTCGCGCACCTCCGGTCGTTGCTCGAGGCTCACGGACTCTTCACCCACGGCCTCGTAGCAGCGCGACTTGAGATGGTGCTCGCCCACCTTCTGGCAGAACGACACACCATCGGCGGTTTTCGCGCTCACGTCGATGATGTTCTTCACCACGCCGATGATGCACCACTCCCGGTACTTCTCGGGCGCGTTCGCGCAGAGCGCCAGCGCCTTCTCGTGATCGCCGACCACGAACGAATTGATGTCCGTGCCGAACCCCGTGAAGCACATGTACCGGTAGCGCTCCGGCACCTTCATGCAGTCCCTCGCGACCGCCGGCATCTTGTGGTCATCGAAATACATGATGATCGACACCTGATTCTGATAGCACGAGGTCAGATAGCGCTCCGCCAGGATCGTGCACGGATAGTTGTAATCGTGCCTGTCGATCTGCTTGAAGGTACGCGCCTCCTCCGCCATCTCCATTCCCGGCATTCCGTGATGCGGCTCCGTCGCGTCGATGACGTTCTCCATGAACGCGCCACCATAGCACGACTCGCGATCCCACGACTCGGCGAGCAGATCACACCCCTCGAGCGCATCAACGAGATTGTGCTCGTAGTGCATCGTGAGCCCGTGTCCGAGCCCGTGCACGCACTGAAAACGCAGCCATCCGTAGACGCCGGCCTGCGACCAGGGCATGCAGAGATTGCGCACCGATGTGGAGTCGACCTTCCCCGAATTCGCGAAGTACGCCTCTATCACGCCATGGTAGCAGCCCGACTGGAAGGCATCGGTGCAGCTCGAGAACGTGCGCTCGACGTTCCTGTCGGCCTCGAACGCGTGCATGCCGATCGCGTGCGCGTACACATGCCCGAATCCGCGCACGTCGCGATCGGCGTTCGCGACCTGCATCAGCGTGCCCATCGCGAGCTTCGGTCCGCCCACATCGACGAGCGGGATCAGGTGCTTCTCGTAGCACGGGATCTTGTCGCCCTGAATCTGCGAGCAGCTGTCGAGCGCGATCTTGGCCTGCTCGATCGAATCCGTTGCCGCCGGCAACTCCGCCGCGGACGCTTCACGGACCGGCGATGCGTCCGCGCGCCACAGGTGCCTGTTCACCAGGAGTGCGATCACTGCACCGGCTATCAGAACGGCGACGAGGGCCGCGCGACGGGATCTGGTCATACCAAGTGGACGGTTGCGAGAGTCAGATGGTCATTACGGAGCGGCTCACCCGCAGCAATATTCCCGGCCGCCTTCCCGCTCCTCCCAATTTCACCACGGCACCCGATGAATTCCACGCTCGAACGGCCGCACGGAGGCACTGTGCCATGGACGCCGCTCAAGGCCGCGCTCGTGGGCGGACTGATCGCTGGCGCCTGCGACATGTCGTACGCACTCCTCTGGTTCAGCGGAGTGAAAGGAGCGCCGTGGATGAGGATTCCGCAGTCGGTCGCGGGAGGCCTCATCGGCAAAGCCTCGTTCGACGGCGGAGCCGCGACCGTCAATCTGGGATTCGCGCTGCATTGGTGCATCGCGATCATCTGGGCAACGATCTATGTGCAGGTGGGCCGACGCTTCGTTCCGGATCTGCTGCGAAAGCCGATTCCCTATGGTCTCGCGTACGGCGCGTGGATCTACTTCTTCATGAATTGGGTCGTGCTCCCGCTCGACGCGATGCACACGAAGCCGCACTTCACACCACTGGACACGTGGCTGACCGGACTCGCGATACACGTGCTGGGGATCGGCCTTGCGATCTCGCTCAGCGCATCGAAGATGCAGCCACGAGTGTAATGCCCACTCGCCCGTCACTCGATGTCGTCGATCGACTTCGGCCAGTCCTTCCCCAATAACCGCGACAGCGCCCGATCCGCGAGCAGCCTCCCGCCAGTCTGGCATCGCGCACAATAGTTCGTCTCGTTGCTCGCATAGCGGATCCGCTGCACGGGCGCCTCGCACACTCGGCACGGCTTCCCGAATCGGCCATGTACCGCCATCTCCTCGTGAAACGCGGTGACCTTCTCGGGAAAGCCATCGCCCGCTTCCGCGCGTAATCGTGACGTCCATTCCTCGAGCGTCGCCCTCGTCGCATCGAACAGCCGCTCGATCTCGTCATCGCGGATGCGCCGCGTCAGCATCACCGGCGACAGCCGCGCGCGATGCAGGATCTCATCCGAATATGCATTGCCGATCCCGCTGAACAGTCGCGGATCGGCGAGCGCGCGCTTGAGCGTATGGTTCTCGCTCCGGAGGCGCGCGGAGAATTCCGCGAGCGAGGCGCTCATGACCTCGAGTCCACCGCGATCGAACTGACGCAGCGCATCCTCGCCGCGGACCAGATGGATCGAGGCGCGCCGCGTGGTCCCCGCCTCCGTCAGCACCAGCACGCCGGTCGCGAACACGAACTTCGCGAGTATCGATCCCTTGGGTGGCAGCTTCGCAGTCGGCGCTCGCCACTTCAGCCTCCCGGCGATCATCAAATGAATGACGATGAACCGCTCCCCGTCCATTGCGAGCACGATGCGTTTTCCCATCCGGCGCACGCCACGAACCGTCACTCCCACCATCTCCGACGGCGGGGGATCGAACGTGCGGAGCACGAACGGCTTCGCGATCTCGAGCTTCTCGAGCGTCCGTCCCACGATGTGCGATTCGAGCTGCTCTATATAGATGGTGATGTCCGGGAGCTCCGGCATCGCTCACTCCCTCTCGCGACCGCGATCGGTGAGCCCCGACCCCTCGGAGTCCGCGCTCCGCACGGCGATGGGGAACGCGACATCCGCGTCGAGGGCGAGCGGCACGAGCCAGCGCAGATTGTCGATCACGGTGGGCGGAAGTGCGTACACGTCCGCGAGAAAGACCTCCTGGTCCTCCAGCGTTCGCGCCTCGCGCGCGCGATCGCTCGTCGCGCGCATCACGTGCATGCGATACTCCGCGTCCTCCCACACCAGCACTTCTCTCCACGCGGCCACGTCCACGCCGCACTCCTCTCGCACCTCGCGCCGCGCTGCGGCCTCCGCCGTCTCGCCCGGCAGGAGCCTGCCGCCGAGCGCGTTCACGCGGCCGGCCTGCCACGCGGGCCTCGTGCGGCGCATGAGCACGATCCGCTGCAGATCCTCCGAGTAGAGCAGGGCGAGGACAAAGGCTGACTTGGTCGGCAATCGAGTCACGAAGTTCGAGCTGTATCGTCCTCTCCATGGGACACTTTCACGTACTCCGAGCATGACAATAGCAACCTCAGCTATTTCTCATCTCGACTGTAAGCTAGCTGCAATTTGTTGTCAGCGCACGAGATACAGGCCGTCACCGGACTGGACGCATTTCGGAATGCCAGTTGCCCCTCCCCTGGCCTGCACCACTACTCCATCGGAGATCGACGTATGCGCGGGACTCGTGTACTCATCGGAATGGCCGCGGTTCTGTTCAGCGGAATCGCGGCTGTGCACGCCCAGGATCAGGATCCGTCGGCGCGGGTTGCGCGCACGAGCTTCCTGCAGGGCGATGTTTCCTTCCGTCCAGGCACGGTGGACGACTGGACGAGCGCGACACTCAACTATCCGCTCACGTCCGGCGACCATCTCTGGACCGATGCGAATGCGCGCGCCGAGTTGCACATAGGCCCGAACGCCATTCGTCTCGCGCCGGAGACGGCGTTCGAGATTCTCGCGCTCGACGATAATCGCCTGCAGATTCGCCTCACGCAGGGCTCCGCCCTCATTCGCATGCGGACGCTCGATGTCGATGACAATGTCGAGATCGATACGCCCACGGGCGCCGTGACCCTTCTGCGCGACGGCACGTATCGCGTCGACGTGAGCGCGGATGGTGCCACGAGCACCGTCACCGCGCGCAACGGCGATGCGGAAGTCACGTCGAACGACCAGCTGATCGACGTGCGCCCCTACGAAACGGTGCTCTTCACCGCCGATGGCGCATCGCAGGACGTGCGTGACGCACCGCCGATGGATGAGTACGACCAGTGGGCAGCCGCGCGCGATCGTGCGGAAGATCAATCCGAGTCTGCGCGGTACGTCTCGCGCGACATGACGGGCTACGAAGATCTCGATCGCAACGGCACGTGGAGCGATGACCCCAGCTACGGTCACATCTGGATCCCGTCGAACGTGGCGTCGGACTGGGCTCCGTATCGCTACGGTCGCTGGGTGTGGATCGAGCCCTATGGATGGACGTGGATCGATGATGCGTCGTGGGGCTTCGCACCCTTCCACTACGGCCGCTGGGCATATGCGCGCGACCGCTGGGTGTGGGTGCCCGGTGCCATGCACCGCCATGCGGTGTACGCGCCTGCGCTCGTCGTGTTCGTCGGCGGTAACGATGATCGCGATTCGCGCTGGGATGGCCGTCGGAACGTCGCGTGGTTCCCCCTCGCGCCGAACGAAGTCTATCGCCCCGCGTATCACGCGAGCGATCGCTACGTGCGTCGCGTGAACGTGACCAACGTGAACGTGACGAACATCAACGTCACGAACATCAACGTCACGAACATTCAGTATCGCAATCAGCGCGTGAACGGTGCCGTGACGGCCGTCCCGCAGGATCAATTCGCGAACTCGCGCAGAATCGGCCGCGGTGCGACGATCCTTCCCGTGGAGCAGGCGCGCTATGCACACATCGTGGGCGAGAGTGCGCCGGTCACGCCGACGAAGCAGAGTGTGCTCATAGGCAAACAGAACGGCGCGGTCGTGAGCCGTCCCCCCGAGGACACGCAGCGTCGCCGCGTGGTGTGGAAGAACACGCCGCCGGCGCGCCCAGCGACCTTCGCGTCGCACGAGGATCAGCTCAAGACCACGGGCGACACGCCGGTGGCTCCGCTTCCCATCTCGGAGACCCGCGGCGCGCCGCGGACGCCCATCACACGTCCGAACATCAACGTGCATCAGTATCCCGCGGCCGATCAGCCACGTCCCGATAGCAACGTGGGTCCGAAGCCTGCGCCGAACGCGAACGATAGATCGATCGGCCGAAGGTTTCCCATCACGCAGCCGAACACGAACGCACGTCCGGTTCCCACGCCGCGTCCGAATGTGAATGTGCGCGCACCCGAGGCACAGCCCGATGCAAGCGCGCGCACACCGGAGCCCAAGCCGGACGTGAACGTGCGCGCACCGGAGGCGGACGTGAACGTGCGGCCCGCGCCGGTGCCCGATGCACGTCCAAACGTGAACGAGCGCCCGACGCCACGTGAGCGTCCGAACACGGATGCGCGGCCCATGCCGCATGGCGATGACCCCTCGCCGCCGGTGAGCGGCTCGCCGAATGCGAGCCCCGCGCACACGGTAGATCCGAACACGGATGTTCGTTCGGTGCCGCGCGCGCGCCCGGCGCAGACTCCGCGTGAGGAGCCGCGTGTACAGCCGCGCACTCAACCGAGTGCGCCAGCCGACACGCGTCGGGCGTCGCATTCGGATGTGCAGCCCAACGAGCGGCCCGCGCCGCAAGCTCGGCCGCGCACCGACTCCGAGCCCGCACAACGTCAGGGCGATGATCGTCCGGCGAACGGTCGCCGGGGTGATCGAGGCGACGACAAGGTGAGGGGCAAGTCCGAGCAGAACGACAAGGTGAAGCAGGACCAGAACGACAAGCCGCCTCGCCAGGGATAGTCGCGGCACGCGGCGTGCTCATCTCTCCGCGCTGGCAGCCGCAGCGCGAGCGCGACGGCGGGACCTCCCAATGCGGGAAGGTTCGGCCGATCGCCATCTATAGCACCTCCACTCGAGCATCCCCACTCTAGCCTCATGACCCTGCTCAACCGCTCGCCGCAGGACGAAACGCGAACGGCCGAGCGGGCCGCTCCCCGCTCGATCTTCTCCTATTGGCGTCTCACCGGCCGACGACTCACCGCCGTGTTCGGGCCGCCCATACTCGTGGCGATCGTCGGCATCGTCGCCCACAACCGCGCCGAAAAGATCGTCTCGTCGCGCCTCGACTTTCGCCGCTCGCGCGCCGTCGCAGATGCGACGGATCGGCTTCTCTCCTTTCTCGTCGATGCCGAGACCGGACAGCGCGGCTTTCTCCTTACCGACGACGAGGACTACCTCCTTCCATACCGGCGTTCCGTCGACTCCGTACCGCACGCGCTCGCGCGGCTGCGCACCGCCGTGGACAGCGCCCCGCCCAATCCAGCCACGCGTCTCGCGGTAGACAGCCTCGCGTACTTCACCGAGGCCAGGATGGCCGAGATCTCCCAGACCATTGGGCTGCGTCGCACGCTCGGCGCCGACACTGCACTCGCGATCGTGAAGACCAATCGCGGTCGCGAGGCAATGAGCGGCGCACGCCGAATCGCGGGCAGCATTCGAAATCAGGAGTTCGCCAAATTCGCCTCGCGCACCGCGGACCTCACCCGCTACACGAACGAGATGACATGGGTCGTCATCCTCGGCACCGGCGCGGCATTTCTCATCGCGCTCCTGGTGAACGTGCTCCTCGCTCGCGAGGCGGCCATGCAGGCTCGGCTCGCGGGTGAGCGGGATGAGGCGCTCGCAGCCCTCAGGGCATCGAACGAAGAGCTGCAATCGACGAGCGAGGAGCTCCATCAGCAAACCACGCTCGCCGAGGAAGCGCGGCAGGAGGCAACGGACATCCTCGAGAGCATCGGTGACGCGTTTTTCGCGGTCGATCAGGACTGGCGCTTCATCTACCTCAACGACAATGCGCAGCCGCTGCTCTCGCGCACCCGCGAAGAGCTCCTGGGCGTCAGTATCTGGGAGGCGTTCCCGAATGCGGTCGGGACCATGTTCGAGCGCGAATATCGACGGGCGATGCGCGATCAGGTGGTCGTCGGACTCGAGGAGTACTTCGCGCCGCTCGGGAAGTGGTTCCAGGTTCGCGCGTATCCGTCGCGGCGCGGTCTCGCCGTGTATTTCACGGACGTCACCTCGCGCGTGCAGGCCGAGCGCTCCTTTCGCGCACTCGCGGAGACCATGCCGCAGCTCGTGTGGTCCACGCGCGCGTCCGGCGACGGCGAGTACTTCAACAGCCGCTGGCGCGATTACATCTCCGCATCGGGTGCGCGCACTAACGATGGTGATTGGCGCACTGCGGTTCATCCGCTGGATGCCGGAGAAGTGGACGAGAAGTGGGATCGCGCGTTCAGCACAGGAGATCAGTTCGAAGTGGAGTGCCGGTTGCGCCGCGGCGCAGACGGTTCGTATCGGTGGTTCCTGTGCCGCGCGCTCCCGTTGCGCGATGAGACCGGCAACATCACGCGGTGGTTCGGCACCTGCACCGATGTGCACGACCAGCGTCGCGCGAACGAGGGGTTGAGCGTGCTCGCGGAGGCGAGCGCCGTGCTCGCGACCTCGAACGACACCGATGACGCCATTCGCACCGTCGCACGGCTCGCGGTCCCGCGACTCGGCGATTGGTGCACGGTGGAGCTGCTGGAACCCGATGGAGCGCTGCGCCGCATCGCCACCGTGCACTCGGATCCCGAAAAGCTCGCGATCGCCGACGAATTCCATCGGCGCTTCCCTGCGACGCCCGATGATCCCGGCAGCGTATACGCGGCGCTGCGCACCGGACAGGTGCAGTCCGGTGAGATCACCGAAGCGATGATCGAGGCGGGCATTGCCGATCCCGACAAGCGCAGCCTGCTGCTCGCCCTGCACCTTCGTGCCTACGTCATTGCGCCGATGCTGATCGAGGGCAAGGCCGTGGGCGCGATCACCATCGTCTCCGCCGAGTCGGGCCATTTCTTCGGCCCGAGCGACATCTCGCGCGTGCAGGAGCTCGCGCGGCGCACCGCGCTCGCGCTCGAGCGCGCGCGACTGTTCGCGGAGACGGTGCGCGCGCGCGACGCCGCATCCGTGAGCAACGCGCTGTTGCGAGAGAGCGAGGCGAAGCTCGTGCTCTCAATGGAGGCGGGCGGACTCGGCTCATGGGAGTGGGACATCAAGGCGAACCGCGTCTTCTGGTCGCCGCAAACGGAGCGCATGCACGGGCTCGCCGAGGGTGCGTTCTCCGGAACGCTGGAAGAGGTCAACTCGTTCGTCCATCCCGATGATCGCGCGCGTGTGGACGCCGAGATCGCGCGCACGCTCGCGGAGCGGCGGCCGATGTATCACATCCAGTACCGCTTCGTGCGCACGGACGGTGCGGTGCGGTGGCTGGAGGGGTTCGCGCGCCTGCGCAGCGATGAGAATGGCGAGCCGATCTCTCTTCTCGGCGTCAGCCACGATGTCACCGAGCGGGAGGAGCTGCTCGAGGGCGAGCAGCAGGCCAGGCGCGATGCCGAGGCGGCGAATGCGGCCAAGGCGATCTTTCTCACGACGATGTCGCACGAGCTGCGCACGCCGCTCAACGCGGTGGCGGGCTACGTGGATCTGCTCGAGATGGGCGTGCGGGGCCCGGTCAACGAGCCGCAGCGAGAGGATCTGCGCCGCATCCGCCGCGCGAGCCAGCATCTGCTGTCGCTCATCAACGACATTCTGAATTACGCACGTCTCGAAGCGGGAAGCGTCGAGCTCCATCTCTCCGACATCCCGATTGCCGACGCACTCGGCGGAATGGAGGCGCTCATCGCGCCGCAACTGGCCGCGAAGGGCGTCGCGTACGAATATCGGCCGTGCGACAGGAGCGTGCGCGTGCGCGCCGATCGCGAAAAGCTCGACCAGATTCTTCTCAACCTCGTCGGCAACGCGGTGAAGTTCACCGAGCGTGGAGGGCGCATCACGCTGAGCTGCGAGGTCTCGGGCGGTGCCGCACGCGTGAGCGTCGCGGATACGGGGCGCGGAATTCCCCGCGCCAAACTGCAGTCGATCTTCGACCCGTTTGTACAGGTCGATCGTCATCTCACGCCCGAGCGCCAGCAGGGCGTCGGTCTCGGGCTGGCGATCAGCCGCGACCTGGCGCGCGCCATGCACGGCGACATCTCCGTGCAGAGCGACGCGGGCCAGGGCGCGACGTTCGTGTTGACGCTTCCGCTCCACGCTGCGGAGCCGCCGTCAGCTCGCAGACTGGGGGAAGTCGAACGCGTCTAGCAGCGGCGACGAACGCGTCAGCCGATGCTGTGGATGATTCCTCCCTCGGCGCGCAGCGCAGCGCCATTCGTGGCCGCGGCCAGCGGACTGGCCACGTACGCCACGAGCGCGGCGATCTCGGAGGTTTCCGCGAATCGTCTGATGAGCGACGCCGGGCGCGTCTTCTCGAAGTAATCCTTCTCTGCCTCGGCGACGCTGACGCCTTTCTCCTTTGCGACTCCGGCGAACCACTGCGCCATGCTTTCGGTGCGCGTCGGACCGGGGAGAATGGCATTCACCGTGACGCCGGTGCCGACGGTGAGCTCCGCGAGTCCGCGCGACAGTCCGAGCTGTGCTGTTTTCGTCGCGCCATAGCCGAGCGCATCGCCGGAGAGATTGATTCCTCCCTCGCTCGAGATGAAGATCACGCGCCCCCAGTTCCGCGAGAGCATGCCGCGCATGTACTGGCGGCTCAGTCGCACGCCGCTCATGACGTTCATCTCCCACATGAACTGCCAGTCGGCGTCGGTGATGTCGAAGAACGATTTTGCCGCGAACGCCCCGATGTTGTTGACGAGGATGTCGACATCGGTGAACTCGCTGGCGACGGCCTCGACCCCAGCGGCTGTCGAGAGATCGGCCGCCGCTCGGCGTAGCTGCGCGCCCGGATTGCCTTTCGAGATTCGCGCGATCGCCTCGTCGACGCGTTCCTGCGTTCGGCCGTTCACGATGACACTGGCGCCTTCGCGGGCCAGGGTGCTGGCTATGGCGAAGCCGATGCCGAGGGTAGATCCGCTGACGAGCGCGGTCCTGCCTTTGAGCTGGAGATCCATGGTGAGCGAGCCCTCGTGCTGAGGTGCGAGAGTGGGACCGTGGGGGAAGCGCGTCTCAACGTTGTTGCAGCGACCTGGGTTCTAAGCAGACGTATTTTGGAACAGAATAGCGCCATTACATCGGAATATCAAAACACTATTACGACAATCAGCTCAAGAGTTCCTTGAGCGACTTGCCGAGATCCTCATGCGCGAACGTGAATCCCTCCTCGTCCAGCCGCCGAGGCACACACCTCTGACCATCGAGTGCCACCGATGGCTCGACCCCTATGACATACGAGCCCAGCTTCACCGCGAACGCCGGAGCGGGCGGGCTCCACGGCCTGTGCACCACTGCGCGCAGCCGCTTCATGAACACGGCGTTCGTCTCGGGCACGTGGTTCGAGGCGTTGTAGGGTCCGGTCATGCGACTCGTGATCGCGCGCTCGACCACCGCGATCATGTCGTCGCGATGGATCCAGCTGATGTATTGGCGGCCGCTTCCCACCGTGCCGCCGAGGCCGAGGCGCGCGAGTCGTGCGAGCATTGGCAGTGCGCCGCCCTCGCGTCCGAGCACCACGCCGAAGCGCAGCACCACGCCCCGCGTGGACGGAGTGATGGCCGAGCGGAATGCGTCTTCCCACTGCTGGCAGACCTGCGCCATGAAATCGGTTCCGCGCGGCGCGCTCTCGTCGCACAGCCTGTCGCCGGCGTTGCCGTAGATGCCGACTGCGCTCGCCTGGACCCAGACGGGCACCGGCGTGTCGCTCGCGCCGATCGCATCGGCGACGGCGTGTACGGACTCGACGCGGGACGCGATGATCTCGCGGCGGTTGCTCTCCGTGTGTCGCGAGTTGACGCTCTTGCCGGCGACATTGATGACGGCAGCTGCACCATCGAGCTCCTTCATCCATGGGCCCGTGGTTCGGCCGTTCCAGGCTACCTCCCGCACGCCGTCGGTGCGCGCGCTGGCGTTCCGGGTGAGCACGACGACATCGTGGCCGCTCCCCACGAAGCGAGTGGCGAGCGCGCTGCCGATGAAACCGCTGCCTCCGGCGATGACGATTCGTGATCGGGGTTGCGGGGCGGGTGCTGACATGGTTCTCGCGCTCTAGAAAGGAACAACTCGGCAGAATCTACGGGATTCGGTCCTGGTTCGGTCTGATAAGGCTCGCACGAACGGGACCGCTCGCCCCCATTCTTGGCCTATCCGGATGTACGGGATGTTACCTACCCTTGACGGCAGGCGTACATTGGAATCGATTACAGAAATCGTTTACAGCGACCCTGACAGGATCGGCAGTCTTGGTGACCATCAAGGATGTCGCACGAGCGGCAGGTGTGTCAGTGGCAACAGTCTCCCGCGTGTGGAATGAGGCAGCGTTCGTGAGTCCGGAGACGCGCCGGCGAGTCGCCGAAGTCGCGGCGCGTCTCGGCTACTCGCCTCACGGCGCGGCGCGGAGTCTCATCACGCGCACCACGTACGCGCTCGGCGTGCTCCTCCCCGATCTCTACGGTGAATTCTTCTCCGAGATCATCCGCGGCATCGATCACATGGCGCAGGCGAACGGCTATCACATCCTCGTGTCGAGCTCGCACGATTCGAAAGACGAGATCGATGCGGCGCTTCGCTCGATGCGCGGGCGCGTGGACGGAATGATCATCATGTCGCCCGATCTCGAGACGCGACGCACGTTGCACGCGCTGCAGGGAAACTTCCCGGTCGTGCTCCTCAATGGCGGTGCAGAGGCGAAGGAGTTCGACACGATCACGATCGAGAATCACGAAGGCGCCCGCCAGATGACTCTCCATCTCATCGCGCGCGGTCATCGCCGCATCGCGATGATCGGTGGTCCGCAGCGCAACTACGACGCGACCGAGCGGCTCCGCGGATACCGAACGGCGCTGGCGGAGAGCGGGATCGAGCTCGACGAGTCGCTCATCGTCCAGGGCGACTTCAGCGAGCTCTCGGGTCACGGCGCAGTCAAGCAGTTGCTCGGCCTCGAGCGGCGTCCCACGGCGATCTTCGCCGCGAACGACTCGATGGCGATCGGAGCGTTGAGTGCGCTCCGCGAAAACCACGTGCGCGTGCCGGACGACATGGCCGTCGCGGGGTTCGATGACATCCCGCTCGCGCGCTACATGAACCCTCCGCTCTCCACCGTTCACGTCGACATCAGCCAGCTCGGCGAGCGCGCCGCCGCGCTGCTGCTTTCGTCGCTGCAGAACGACAATCGCTCACACGAGCAGTTGCAGCTCTCCACCACTCTCGTCATCCGCGCCTCCTGCGGCGGAGTCGTGTCCTGATGTTCGCGCGTCCCGTTCGCCCCGTGTTCGTTTCGTTCGTCACCCAGCACTATCCGGAGGAGTTACACACTATGTCGTTTCCGTTCGTCTCAACCACCCACGTGAGGAATCGCGTGGCCCGGGCGCTCACGTGTTTCGCGCTCGCGGCCGTTGCGCTTCTTCCAGCTGCGCGCGCGAGTGCGCAGACGAATACGGGCTCGATCCGCGGATATGTGCGTGGCGCGGATGGGCAGCCGGTGCCGGATGCGCAGGTCACGGCCGTCGACAGCTCGACGAGCCTCACGCGCAACGCGTTGACGAATGCCCAGGGGTTCTACTCGCTGAATGCGCTTCGCCCGGCCACCTACACGGTAACGGCGCGGCGTATCGGCTTTCAGCCCTCGACGAAGCAGATCAAGGTGCAGGTCGGCCAGGTTCTGAGCAGTGACTTCACCCTCACCGCTGGGGCTCAGCAGCTTGCCCAGGTAGTCGTGACCGGCGGCGCCGCTGCGGTCGAGACACGCTCATCGGAAGCAGCCACGAACGTGTCCCAGGCGCAGATCAACCAGCTGCCGACCCCGAGCCGGAACATTCTCGATCTCGCGCAGCTCGCGCCGGGTGTGCAGGTGAGTCCGGACCGCGTCGATGCCACCGCCAAGACGTTCACGGCTGGCGCCCTTCCGGCGGCGCAGGTCAACGTCTTCGTCGATGGCACGAGCCTCAAGAACGACATCACGGCGAGCGGGGTCGCAGGTCAGGATGCGAGTCGCGGCAATCCGTTCCCTCGCAACGCCGTTCAGGAATTCCGTGTCATTACGAACAACTACAAGGCCGAATATCAGAAGGCGTCGAGCGCGATCATCACCGCGGTCACGAAGTCCGGTGGCAATTCGTGGGAAGGCAGCGCGTTCGTGGATTATCAGAACAAAGGCCTCACCACGATCGATACTTTCACGGCCGTAACCAAGGGCGCCACACCCGGATTCAAGAAACCGGACTACACTCGATACTTGTTCGGCGGCAGCGCGGGCGGACCGCTGATCAAGGACAAGTTGTTCTTCTTCGGCTCGTACGAAGGAAACTTCCAGAACAGGTTGGGCACGGTGAAGCTGAACGGCGACCCCGCACTGTACCCAAGCGCGATCGGCGGCTTCGACGTGTCTTCGCATCAGGCACCGTTCCGCGAGAATCTCGGCTTCGCGAAGCTCACGTACAACATGAGTGACAAGCAGCTGCTCGAATTCACGGGCAGCCTTCGCAGAGAGAACGAGACCCGTGACTTCGGTGGTCAATTTTCCGGACCGGATCGGACGTTCTCGTCAGCCGATGACCAGCGCAACAACGTGTATTACGGCACGGTGAAGCACACGTTCACGGGCTCGGGCTGGACCAATGAAGCGCTCGCTGGCTACACATATTTTCAGTTCAACCAGAATCCGCGCAACTTCAACGATCCCGGACTCCAGTACGACGGCATCGGATTGTTCGGCGGCAGTACTTCCTTCCAGAATCTGACACAGAAGACGTTGTCGCTGCGCGACGACTTCACGTACACCGGCTTGAACTGGGCAGGCTCGCACGTAGTCAAGTTCGGCGTGAATGACAACATCGATCGCTACAACTTCGACAAGGAGCTGAACGGCAATCCTCTCTTCTTCTTCCACAGTGACAACAACTTCGCGACGCCGTATCAGGCGCAGTTCGGAACCGGGAACGGCGTAATTTCGCAGCACAACAATGCGTTCGGCGCGTATGCGCAGGACGACTGGAGTCCCACCTCGCGCCTGACACTGAACCTTGGCGTTCGCTGGGACGTCGAGACCGGAATGTTCAACCGCAACTTCGTCACACCACAGGCGATTCGCGATTCGCTCTCGATGCCGCAGTACCAGAGTCAGTTCTACATTCCCGTCGATCCGAACCGCTACTTCACGGACGGCACGCAGCGCAAGCTGTTCCTCGGCGCGTGGCAGCCGCGCTTCGGCGTTTCGTACGCGCTGGATGAGGCGGCGAAGACGACCGTGTTCGCGAGCGCAGGAATCTTCTACGATCGCCTGAACAGCAACGCGACGCTCGATGAGTCGTATAAGCGGCAGTTT
>DATGDQ010000285.1:0-1632 GCA_035310785.1 Gemmatimonadaceae bacterium
GCGTCGATCGCGAGCGGCTCGTTCAACGCGCGGATGTGCGGCCAGCCGAGATCCGCCACCGCAGGGCGCGGCGGCACCACGGCCACCAGCCGACCCTGCGGATCGCGGAAGCTCGGCCGCTGATCCTCTCCGAGTTCGATCGTGTATCCATATTCATGGACATAGCGGTGGTGCAGACTGCACAGCAACGCCGCATTTCTCACACTGGTTTCACCGCCGTCGGCCCAGTGCTTGATATGGTGACCCTCCAGGAACATCCGATGCGTACATCCTGGGAATGTACATGTCATATCGCGCTTGTGTAACGCACGCTTGAGCGCACCCGCGATCGTACGGCGCTTGCGTCCAACCGACAGCGGCGTACCATGTTCATCCTCGACAACCTCGATCACGCCGGCGTCACAGCTGAGCCGGCGCGCGGCCACCGTGGATAGGAAGGACTCGCCCATCTCGCCCACCTCGACAGGATCTGCCGTGTCGGCGGGCGCATGCAGGCTGCTCACCGGAATCGTAAGCACGACCTCGATCGGCGAACGCTGAGGCCGATCACCGCGTAGATATCCATGTGCGATCGACACCAGCGCGTCGGCACGACTGAAGGCGCGCTTGCTAGCATCGGCTCGCTGGTGCAGCACGCTCACCTCACGTCGTGAGGTAGGCTTGATTACTTCTCGCGATTCCTCGGAATCGTCACGGTCACAAATCTCGACGTCACCCCGTGCCGAACCCAGCTCTGCGTCGATGGCTGCCGGCGCCCCTGGCGATTGCGCGGAATCGTCGCACCCGTCACCACTGGCAGCCCCGAGCAACGGGCTGACCGTGCCTCCCGGCATCTGCGTCACCACGCGCGATGCCGCGGAATCGTCATGTTCACGATCACTGGCAGCTCCGAGTAACGGGGTGACCACACCTCCAGACGCCTGCGTCGCTGTGCGTGTTTCCGCGGAATCGTCGTATCCACGATCAGTGGCAGCTCTGAGTAACGGGGTGACCGCGCCGCCAGACGCCTGCGTCGCCGCGCGTGCTCCCGCGGAATCGTCGCTGGTAGCTGGGGCAGACTCACGGGCGAGTTGTGTCGCGGCGTGGTTGAGCATGGTCCAGACCAGTTCGGCTTCTTCGGGATGGAGGACCGCTTCGATCTTGACCATGCCGTCTTCGGTGTCACGGCGGCGGACGGATCGACGTTGCACGTCGGCCAGGGGATGCGGGTCCTGGCAGTGGCGTTGCACGAGTGCGTACTTGCGACACAACTTCTCTAGCTGGGAGGCGGTCATGAGCCGCGCGTGGTCGAGCAGCAAGACCTCGTTTTCCGGCGTTGCGACGCGTACCAGTGCGCGCACCTTCGAATACGAGATTTCACCGCGCCGGAGCGCATCATCGATCGCGGAGAATTCGCCGAGCTTGCGGGCGACTCGCACGCGCTCGCGCCCGGTGACCAGATCCCAGCCAACCCGCCAGGCGAGCCAGTGCGCACAAGAGTCTGCGCCCTGCACATGCCAGCCGCCGCGCTCGTCGAACGCGCGCAGATTGACGAGGAATCGATGCATGGCTGCATCGAGGTGCGCTGCCTGCTCCGCAATCCGTTCACCCAACTGCTCCAGTTCGCAATCCATGGCGGTGTGTATAGCACTC
>DATGDQ010000286.1:0-4366 GCA_035310785.1 Gemmatimonadaceae bacterium
TATCAGCGGATGTTCGGAATGCCAGTCCTCACAGTTCAGCCGCCCGGAGTGAATCTGGCTGTCGGCAGTGGATTCATCGGGCTATATCCGGCCGACACGGGCGTCGACCCGCGGATCGACCATGTGTGCCTCGGTGTCGACGACTTCAACGCCGACGTCGTCAAGCACAAGCTCGCAGCCGAGAGCGTCGAGGCCACGATCCGAATGCGCGGCGATACGAAGGAGCTGTATTTGGCCGATCCCAACGGAATCAGAATCCAGGTCCAGGACACGCGATACCGAGGGGGAGTCGGCCCGCTCGGAGCACGCAATCCATAGCGATCACCGTCGAACCGGCATTGGCCGGACTCGAACAAACAGGAAAGCGCACATGACTCACATCCAGGGGAATCCGGGCGAGATTCACGAGCTGGCTCGTTACGAGGTCCGCGCGGACGCGCTCGAAGAAGTGATCTCCGCCATTCACGAGTTCGTGGCGTACGTGCGCGAGAACGAAGCGGGTGCGCTTCGCTACGAGGTGTGGCAGGAGAGCGAGCATCCGACGCGCTTCGTGCATCTGTTCGTGTGGCGCGATGAGGAGGCCAACCGGTTGCACGGCGAATCGACCGCGGTGAAGAAGTTCGCAGGCATTCTCTATCCGAAGTGCCTGGCACCCGTGGAGTTCACCGAGTACCGACAGCTCGACGCGAATGCCGCCTTTCGGCGGATCTGAGCCGTTGCCGAGCGCCGGACGTGACCATGCCGTCAACGTTCTCACCTAATCTCTTCTCACATGGACGAGATCACGATCCGCATCGCGGCTCCCGACGACGTGGCCGCGATGGCGGAGCTGCGGGAGGCGAGTGGCTGGCAGGGCGGGGCGGGAGCCGAGATCATGCGTCGCTATCTCGCAGGCGAGCATCATCCGCAGCACGCCTTCACCCAGCGCGCCATGTTCGTCGCCGAGTCGGGCGGCACGATCGTCGGCTACATCGCCGGGCACCTGACGACGCGATTGGGATGTGAAGGTGAGCTCCAGTGGCTGCTCGTCGCGCCGGCACATCGCGGCGGGTTGGCCGCGGCGCGGCTGCTCGTAGCGCTCGCGAGGTGGTTCGCGACAGTGGGCGTGAACCGTGTGTGTGTGAATGTCGCGCCGGAGAACACGCAGGCTCGCCGGTTCTATCGTCGATACGGCGCCGAAGAGCTGTCGGAGTACTGGATGGTGTGGTCGGACGTGGTGGTTGCCGCGAGGGTGGCGGAGGCCATGCACCGCGCGCCGGACATCTGACACTCGTTGCAACCCTCGAACGCACAGACCATCATCAACGAGTTCGGGACTCCCTCAGGTGCGTTCGCATCCGAAGCGAAGGTCGTCACCAGGGACACGCATCTCCCTCTCGACGCGTTTGCAGTCAAGGTCCGGTCCCAGGAGGACGAGTATGTCGAGGCGCCTTCGCTCGTACGGCAGGGCGATCCACACCGCTTCCCCGTTTTTCGACATTTCAGATAAAGGCACGCCATGCCGCGATCGCTCACCTACGCAGGCTCGCTAACGGTCCTTTCTCTACTCGCTCTCATTCCCGTGTCCCCGCCGCGGTACACTTCTGCGCTGCCCGGAGCTCGATCCGAGCTTCGCGACTCCCTTCTTGCACTGGATCGACGCTGGGGCCAGGCATACGTGCACGGGGACAGTGCGTTCGTTGCTGGCTTTGTGGCTGAGGATTGGCAAGGCTGGTTCGATGATCATGCTGAGAACAAGGCGTCGGCCTTGGCGGAGGTCATCGGCACTCCGCACATCCTCGAAGACAGAGTAGATCAGGCTACGGTCCGCATCTTCGGCCAGATGGCTGTGATTCAGGGCCGGGAACGGAATCGCGTGCGCGATGCGACTGGCGAGCACTGGGAGACACGGCACATCACGGACGTGTTGGTCCGTCGACGCGAAGGGTGGGTCGTGGTCGCCTCGCACGATTCGCGCATTCCCAATCCATGACAGCGCGCGAGCACCGGTCTAACCATCGCGTGCAGCCATTCACGATATCGACACCCTCTTATCTCGGTCGGCCAATGCGAATCCCATTGTTCGTCGCAGGCGTTCTGTGTTGCGTGGTGGGCGTGATCTGGATCCTGCAGGGGATCAACGTTCTACCCGGCAGCTTCATGACGGGCCACATGAAGTGGGCGGTGTACGGCGCGTTCCTCCTGCTCGCGGGCGTTGGCCTGTCGGTCGCGGCGAGGCGTCCCCGAGTCTGATTCGAGGAGCGGGGCGGGAGACGCATCATGCGCTGCCTAACTTCTTCGCCATGCGCATGGCATGTTGTCGCACGACGAAATCGACTTTGTCGCGGCATCGATCAGGAGCTGCCGGAACGGCGGCGAATTGCGCATTGAAGTGACTTCAACAAGGGAAGCCATGCTCAAGTCTTTCGGCATCGCGGCGTCACTGATTGGCTCGCTCGTGGTCCAGGGCGCCGCGCCCGTTCCTCGCGCGCTCCCGGCGCCGAAGACATCGAACATCGGCTTCGTTCTCTACACCAAGAGCTATGCGCCAGGAACGCTGAATGCGCGATGGATCTACGCGGGAACGTACAGCGGGTCTGGAATCGCAACGGGCGGCCCGAAAGAGGGATTCGCTGGCCACTATCATGTACGCTACTTCTACGACGACGGGCGGTTCTCGGATGAGTATGACCTGGTCATCGAGAGAGCCGGAGATGTCTACAACGCATCCTGGATCACGGGCGGCCAAGTCAGTGCGATTGGCGTCGGCATGGAAGTGCAGAATGGCTTGGCGGTCGGTTGGCGCAGAGTCGCCGACTAGCTCGGTGATTGGTTGTGGGTCGCCGCCGCCGTGCGACCACGCCGCCGACTCGCGTGTATCACCAGCATGCGACAACTAGTCGGCTTCGCACTGCTCGCCACCGCATCGCTCGGGGCGCTGACGACCGCCGCGCGCGCGCAGGCCGTGGTGTCTGCGGCCGAGGCGTCGACCTGCTTCGGCTTCAGCTTCGGGCCGTGGACGCCGCCTCTCGATTGGCACGCCAGTGGTCACGAAGGCACGCGCGAGAGCATCTCCGTTCCGCTCGCGTCGGGCGGTCGCGCATGGGCCGACGAGCTGTCCCATCCGGACGCCAATGGGACGATGCTGCTCTTCCCGTCGTGGTGGCCCGTGGGCGTATCGGTCGCTCTTCCCGCGCGAGCGCTCGCGCCGGGTGA
Organism: Gemmatimonadaceae bacterium; assembly: GCA_035310785.1. Taxonomy (GTDB): domain Bacteria; phylum Gemmatimonadota; class Gemmatimonadetes; order Gemmatimonadales; family Gemmatimonadaceae; genus FEN-1250. The sequence continues at coordinate 3,196 of DATGDQ010000286.1, forward strand.
TACGGTCGAGGGGCGCGCGACGGCGCTGGTCGGCAACGGGTACGCGACCCCGTCGCGCGCGGCGGTGCGCGCCTGGCTCGTTTCCTGTGGGACGCCGCGCGGCGAGAGCTCGCCGCCCACCACTGCGGGATCGGCGAGCGCACGGATGGCCGACGATCGCCTCCCAGTCGGAACGTGGCGTGGCACGTCCACCTGTCTCACGCGCCAGGCGCGATGCGGCACGGATTCAGTCGTCTACCGCATCGCTGCCACCGACAGCACGCCGGACAGCGTGTCGCTCGCGGCGACCACCATCGGCGCGCGCGGCGAGCGGCGCACCGCCGAGCTGCGTTGCCGATATGACGCGCCCTCGGCCATGCTCGCGTGTGATGCTTCGGTGGGCGTCTTGCGTCTGGCCGTGCGCGGGACCGAGATCGGCGGCCGCCTCACGCGGCGCGATGGCGTCGACCTTCGCTACGTGCTCGTGCGGCGCGTGGGCCAGCGATAGCACGCGACGGTCAGCGCGGCCACATTGGTCCATCAGCTTGCCCTGTTGATCGACAACGCATTGCACCTGACGAAGCGACCGAATCATCTTCAGCTTGTCAACAGACGACGTCGCGCTGGATTCGCTCGATGCGGATTTCACGCACGCGGCTTCGCGCCCGAACGTCAGGGCTTCAGGCGTCTGAATGAAAAAGGACGGAAACGATGGCGAAGATTACCGGGATCGGCGGCGTGTTCTTCAAGAGCTCTGGCGACAGCGCTGCACTGGCAGACTGGTATCGAAAGAATCTGGGCATGACGCTGGAAGACTTCGGCGGCGCCATCCTCAGATGGCCGGACGACAAGGCCGACGATGGCGGTCTCACCGTGTGGAGCGTCGCGGCGAAGGACAGCAAGTGGTTCAGCCCAAGCACGTCTTCTTTTATGATCAACTACCGAGTGGACAACCTCGGTGAGCTGCTGGAGCAGCTGCGTGCGGCTGGTCTGACGATCGTGCAGGGTCCCGAATCGCACGAAAACGGCAAGTTCGCGTGGATCATGGATCCCGACGGGAACAAGATCGAGCTCTGGGAGCCGATGGCGTGGGATGACAAGAACAAGGGTGCGTGAGCGCTCGGCCAACGGAGATACCATGGACATCGCTCGAGCAGGCGCAGAATACGGTGCGCGCAGCCGAAGCGCCGGC
>DATGDQ010000287.1:0-32394 GCA_035310785.1 Gemmatimonadaceae bacterium
GCCTGCACGCGCCGCGCGAACCGCTCCGCTCGTGCCTCGGTCGCACGTCGCTCGCCGCTTCGCTGCCCTGCACGCGCGTCGCGTGCAAGCCACTCGTGGAACTCGTCATTCGCCGCCGCAGGGTCGAGCCGATGCTCGCCGGCACGCGCCGCGAGTCGCGCCAGCTCGTCCATCTCACGCTCTCGCCGCTCCTGGCGATCGCCTGCGTATTCAGTCGGTTCCATGTGCTCCTCCTGGTTCGGCCACGCGCGATTCGCGACAGGCCGCAATTCCACGGGCGTATCTCACTACCCCTCGCCCGGCTCCGCCGCTCCGGCGAAAGAGCTCGACGAGCTCCTCGCGCTCCGTGCCGGTGCACTCGTTCACGTGGCGAAGCGCGCGCGTGCGCAGCCGGCTACGCGTGCGCGAGAGCCGCACCTTTGCCGCCGAGTATCCGATGCCGAGCCACTTCGCGATCTCGCGCATCGGGACCGCATTGCTCACCCAGATCAGCATCTGCCGTTCGTCCGTCGAAAGCTCCGCATCGAGCACAGAGGCCAGTCGCAGGATCGCCACAGACGGACCCTCAGAATCGCCGTTCGGCTCGCCGCCGCTCGCGCGCACGGAGCTTTCCGAGCAGCTCGCGAGCGCCATCCGCTCTCCGGTTGCCTCGGCGCTCGAGGTCGCGCGAGCGTCGCGCCGCTCGCGCCGCTCGGCTGCTCGCGCCGCATCCAGGAAGTGGTTCCGAAAGGCGCGCTGGATGTACGCGTGGATGTCGCGAACGATTTGCCGCTCGCGAAACGCCTCGCGGCCGCGCGAGGCCGGATGCGTCTGTACCAGTGAGAGCACGACGTCGCTCAATACATCGTGCGCATCCTCCTCCCAGCTGTCCGACATCACTCCCGCACGCAATGCGTAACGCGCCACGAGCGGCTCGAAGCGCGAGTAGAACTCGCGGAGCGCCTCGAAACTCCCCCCTCGCATCGCCGCGACGAGCTCTGCGTCCGTCGTCTCGTGCCAACGCGCACGCTCGGGACGCCGCGCGTGGCGTGCTGCATCCAACCGATTCCGCTCGCTCAACGTCCCTCCTCCGCTCGCCACGCTCGCGCACGGTGCGCGTACGTCGTCTCGCCACACTGAAGACGCCGGAGGGTTACATGACCGCGGTGCTCTCGCCGTGTTGGCGGCGGAGCCACGCGCGCAGCCGGCTCGCCATCCGCGCGAGATCCTCGCGCGCGGGCGGGTGCGCGAGCAGCCGCGCGCTCGTGCGCGCCGCTCGTGCGGGGCGCATCCCTGCCTGCCTGGCGAGAGCGAGCAGCGAGAGCGTGTCGCTGAGCGCGTCCGCGTGCGACTGGAGGAGCGGCGAGATGGGCGATGGCTGGATGCTGCGCTGGCGGGGAGCCGCGACGCGCAGCGGCGCCTGCCTCGCGCGCGAGACGCGCATCATCTCTTCCCTGCTCGGACGCTCGGCGCTCGCCGTGAAGCCGAGATTCGCGAGCGCGCGCCCGATGGCTGAGGTCTCGGTATTCTCGAGACACGCGACGGCGTTCACGTCGCCATCGCCTTCGCGCTCGAGCGCCCACCCCGTGGCGGCGGGGTGCGCGTCTTCGGCTCCCCTGTACACGCTCGCGCGGAAGATCACGGCGCGTGCGTCACGTTCGACGAGCGCGGTGATGATGCGCCCCGTGGGGTAGCGCTCGTAGAACAGCGTGATTCGGCGCGCGACCGGCGCATAGCGCTCGAGGTCGAACCCGATTTCGGCTTTCGGCATTGTGAACGGCCTCGCTCTGCTCGACTGATCCAACGGAAGAGCCGCAGGATATACCGAACAGATACCGAAAGCAATAGGAAGAAGATAAGTCTTTGTGTGACAATGGCTTATTGAGTTCGCTGCAGCGATCTACGGGCGAACGTATTCGTAGAGCGACGCGATCTTCGTGAAGCGGTACGGGATCTGGACCGTCGGCACGTTCAGCGTTCCTTCCCATGCCGTCGTTCCGGCCGGCGTCACTTCGGATGCGACCAGCGGGTTGCCGAAGGTCCAGCCGATGAAGGTGTTGCCATTCGCCAGACGTTGCACCGAGCCCGTGAATGACGTGTAGTAGGGCGGCGCGTGGGTGTACGAGAATACCATCGTCGCCGTGTGCGCGTCGGTATTCAGCTGATACTCGACGGCGCGACTCGCCTGCGTGGCGTGCCGGGTGCCGTTGTCGAAGATGAGCAGGTTGCCGTCATCGAGACTGCGGACGCTGTGTTGAGCGCTGAAGCCGTTGAGCGGATCACCGGTGATCGCGAAATCGCTCGACAGCTTGGCGAACGGACCGGCGAGCGTCCACGCGAGATTTCCCGTGGACGCATCGATCTTCGTGATCACATCGAGGTGTCGCCACGAGACGATGTAGTTGCCGTTCGAGTCGAACGAGAGCGCGTTCGGGTGATCGAAATCGAGCTGTCCCGGCACGGGCTCCACGTTGTCCGAGATGTCGAAGTGATTCCACGCATCGAACACCACGGTGTTCGTGCCATTCGCGTCCTGTTTGATCAGTTGATGGCCGGAAACCAGTGTGTCCGCGGCGCCGCCGTGCGCTGACTCGTCGAGATGCCGTGTGGTGTACGCAAAGAAGACCGCGCCCGCGTATGCACCATTCGGATCGGTGAGCTCCCAGAATTCGTGGCCATCCAGATACGACGATTCCGGCGCGGCGATCGTGCGCACGATATTCCCGTCGGGAGCCATTGCCACCGCCTGCCCCTCTGCAGGCTCGCCGCCGTGTGAAGTGGTGAGCACGGCGGTGATGTCCCCATTCGTCTGCTGTTTGACTTCCTGCGCCGGTACTGCTCCGGGAAGAGTGCGGTACCATGCCAGCTGCCCCAGGGAGTCGAAGGCAACCACGTGCGCGGCGGTGCCGTCGAAGATCGAGGTGAGGACGTAGCCACCGCTGGAAGGCGTCGCGCCCGCGAAGGAGGAGGAGGCGAGAAACGTCGGCAGCGTGTCGGTGGCGAAGGTGACCGTATCGGACGTGCGCTGCGCCTTACTGTTCAGCGCCTGGACGGCGAAGCTGTACTGCGTGCCGGGCCGAAGCCCAAGCACCAGCAGGCGGCCCGCGCTCAGGTCCTTCGTGAATGGTGTGTATCGATTCGCGTTGCTGCTCGACCAGTACACGACGCGCGCCGAGTCGACGTTGTTGGCCTCCAGTGTCAGGATCGCGGACAGCGCGTTGTTGACGTTGCGAGTGACGGCAAGATTGGAGATCCTGGGCAGAGTCGGCAGCACGTTCGTGCCACTGTCATCACCGCACGCCGCGAGCAGCCCGGCGAGTGCCGCCATGCCGATGGCGCGTGTCTTGTTCACGGTCGTCCTCCGAGAGTGCTATCGCCAGGGCGCGCGAAGTCGTACGTGCGCTCATGAACAGTCGCGCGACGTCGTGCCCGCTAAGCAAGTTGTCTTTGCGCGAGTGCGAAAATCGTGCGCAACTGGAAACGGGAACACGATCGCATTGCGGGTCTCCGGATCCGTTGACACGCGGCGCTGACTACTTCTTCGATGCCATACCACGGAGGAGCTTCATCATCTTGACGTCGTAGGGATCAGGCGTCGGATCGTCATCGGCTATCTCGAAGTTGGCCTGCGGCGTCTCGAGTATCAGTGGCACCTTCTTCGCCCGCTTGTCGGCGAGCAGCCATCCGAACGGATCCTTGCCGATGCCCCCGTCTCCGATGAGCACGTGGCGGTCCTTGTTGGAGCCGAGCGCCCCCTCGCTGTCGTTCAGATGAAAGAATGACGGTGGCGCTCCGGCCGCCTCCTCGAACTCGTCGAGAATCTTCGTGAACGCAGCGCGGGAGACGGTGATGTCGTGGCCGGCCGCGAAGAGATGACACGTGTCGAGCCCGTAGCCCGTTCGCTCGCGCAACGATGCGGGCACATCCTCGAGCATCATCCCGATCTCCTCGGCTGTGCGGCCCATGGTGAGCCCGGCACCCGCCGTGTTCTCGATCAACACCCGGGTGTTGCCCTGCACCGATTCGAGCGCGTGCGTGATGGCCTTCGCCACCCGCTTGGCCGCCGATGCGCGATCGCCCCCGGTCGCCGCACCCGGATGAAAACAGATCTGTCCTACACCCAGCGTGGTCGAGCGCTCCAGCTCCTTCGCGAGCCCGTCGCGCGCGCGCTTCCACTTTTCCTCGTCGTTCGAGGCGGTGTTGAGCACGTAAGCCGAGTGCACCACGACGTTCTCCGGTGCGATCCCCGCTTTCTTTAGCGCGGCCTTGAATCGCTCGACGCGCTCCGGCCGAATCGATTGCTTGTCCCCGTAATACTTCGGAATCGTCGTGAAGATCTGCATGGCGCTCATGCCCGCGTTGCCGGCGCGCAGGGCCGCCATGTCGATTCCCCCATTGTCGATCGTGTGTGCGCCGAGCAGTAATGGCATGTGTGTCGGAGTGAGTTTGGAGCTTGCGTGTGACGGCGTGCGCCTTGCACCTTTTCAGATTCAGCATCGCGCTCCGCAGCCTCCGTTCGCCGGTGCGAGCGCCCCCTCTAGAATAGCGATTCGTCGTCATGCCTGTCGCCGCCAAGATCGCCCCCGCCGCCCCGCCGGCACCGACCGCTCCCGTCACGCCGAGTGCACCAGCTTCCCAGCCGGAAGATCTCGACAGCCGTGCCCGCGGCGTCGGCACCGCGCACGGCGCCCTCCTCGGGTTCAGTGGCATTCGCAGGACGCCGCCCCCGGTGAACGAGCCGGTCCGAAGCTACGCGCCGGGCACGCCCGAGCGCGCCGAGCTCAAGGCGCGGCTCGACTCGATGGCGGCCGAGCAGATCGACATTCCGGTCGTGGTGGATGGCCGCGAGATTCGCACGGGCGACACCGCGCAAATCGTGATGCCGCACGCGCACCACCACGTGCTCGCCACGTGGCACGCAGCCACCACCGAGCATGTCGCACAGGCAATCGAAGCCGCGGAACGGGCCCGCGCGGATTGGGGCAACTGGCCGTTCGAGGAGCGCGCGGGCGTGTTCCTCCGCGCGGCGGAGCTGCTGTCCACGCGGTGGCGCGCAACGCTCAATGCCGCCACGATGCTCGGCCAATCCAAGACCGCGTTCCAGGCCGAAGTGGATGCCGCGTGCGAGCTCGCGGACTTCTGGCGCTTCAACGTGCACTTCGCGGCCAATCTGTACGCGGACCAGCCAATCAGCGACAAGGGCATCTGGAATCAGACGGACTATCGCCCGCTGGAGGGATTCATCTACGCGGTGACGCCGTTCAACTTCACGGCGATCGGCGGCAATCTTCCCACCGCGCCCGCACTCATGGGAAATACGGTGCTCTGGAAACCGTCGATGACGGCGATGCTGAGCGCTCACTACGTGATGCAGATTCTCACGGAGGCGGGGCTGCCGCCCGGCGTGATCAACTTCCTCCCGGGCGATCCCGTGGCGATCTCGAATGCGGCGCTCTCGCATCGCGACTTCGCCGGATTGCACTTCACCGGCAGCACCACCGTGTTCAACATGATGTGGAAGCAGATCGGCGCGAACACGGCCAACTATCGCACGTACCCGCGTATCGTCGGGGAAACGGGTGGAAAGGATTTCATCGTCGCGCACCCGAGCGCGGACGCGCAGGCGCTCGCGGTGGCGATCGTGCGCGGCGGATTCGAGTACCAGGGACAGAAATGCTCGGCCGCCAGCCGCATCTACGTGCCGCAATCGATGTGGAGCGACGTGCGCGATCGTGTGATCGCGATGATGAACGAGATCAAGGTCGGCGACGTGCGCGACTTCCGAAACTTCATGGGCGCGGTGATCGACAAGCGTGCGTTCGAGAAGATCAGCGGCTATCTCGACGACGCGAGGAAGAACGCGAAGGTGCTCGCGGGCGGCACCGCGCGCGGGGACACCGGCTGGTTCATCGATCCGACCCTCGTCGAAGCGAAGGATCCGTCGTACCGCTTGATGTGCGAGGAGATCTTCGGGCCGGTCGTCACGGCCTACGCCTACCCCGATGCGAAGTACTCCGAGATTCTCGACACCGTGAATCGCACCTCTCCGTACGCGCTCACGGGATCGATCTTCGCGCGGGACCGCGCGGCGGTGCACGAGGCGATGCTCACGCTTCGCGATGCCGCAGGCAACTTCTACGTCAACGACAAGCCGACGGGTGCGGTGGTCGGGCAGCAGCCGTTCGGCGGCGCGCGCGCGTCCGGCACCAATGACAAGGCGGGCTCGATGCTCAACCTTGCGCGCTGGGTGAGCGCACGATCGGTGAAGGAGACGTTCGCGCCGCCGTACGATTTCAGGTATCCGTTCATGGGAGCGGAGTAGGCGGTGACGACGAGCGCTCCGCGCACCGTGCGAGCCCGATATCACACGCTCGATGTATTCACGGATCGCGCGTTCGGCGGCAATCCGCTCGCGTTCTTCCCGGATGCCACGAGGATTCCGGAGGAGGCGCTGCAGAGCATCGCCCTCGAGATGAATCTTTCGGAAACCGTGTTCGTCTATCCGCCGCGTGATCCGAAGCATACGCGCCGCGTGCGCATCTTCACGCCCGTATTGGAGATGCCATTCGCCGGCCATCCGACGGTCGGGTGTGCATTCGCGCTCGCGGCGCTCGGTGAGATCCCGCTCGACGGCGAAACGCGTATCGTGCTCGAGGAAGGCGTGGGCCCGGTCCCCGTGCTGATACGGGGCGAGTTCAGGAAGCCCACGTTCGCGCAGCTGTCGGTGGCCAAGCTGCCCGAAGTGGGGCCGCCGCCACCGGGACGCTCGCATCTCGCCGAGATGCTGTCACTCGATCCCTCCGACCTGCTCGGGGGCATGATGGCCCCACAGGCCGTCTCGTGCGGATTCCCGTTCCTGATGGTTCCGTTGCGCGACCTCGACGCGGTACGGCGCGCGCGCGTGCGCATGGATCAGTGGGATTCCTCGCTCAAGGCGTACTGGGCCCAGGACATCATGGTGTTCGCCCGAGATCCGGAGCGGGAAGGCGTCATTCGCGTGCGCGTGTTCGTGCCTGGACAAGGGATCATCGAAGATCCGGCCACGGGCTCGGCGGCCGCTGCACTTGGTGGGTATCTCGCTGCACGCGAGAGCGCCGCGAACGGACAATTCAGCTTTCTGCTCGAGCAGGGATTCGAGATCAAGCGACCGAGCTTCATCGAGCTCGAGGTCGAGAAGAAGGACGGCGAGGTGAGCGCGGTGCGCGTGGGCGGTTCGGCCGTCATGGTGAGCGAGGCGATCATGGAGATTCCGCTCCCGCTCGACTGAAGCCTGCCGCGCCGCTACCCCGCGCGCGCCACCTGCTGCGATGCGCGTGTCACCGCCAGAGCGCGCAGGTTCGGCGTCCAGACGCTCACTCGATTGCGCCCGCCATCCTTGGCGGCGTAGAGCGCTTCGTCGGCGCGGGAGTGCAGGTCGTGCAGAATGTTCTCATCGTGCACGCGATCGGCGACGAGCCCGATGCTCACGGATACGGCGAGCTTGGATACGCCCGGGAATCGATGCAGGCTCACTGCATCCCGCATGCGAGTGGCGAGGTGAAGGGCTCCGGCGGATGACGTTTCGGGGAGCAGGAGCGTGAACTCGTCTCCGCCCGTTCGCGCGACACAATCGCCGCCGCGCGCGAGCGAGCGGAGCAGCTCCCCCACCTGCTGGATGACCGTGTCGCCGGCCTGGTGTCCCCAGCTGTCGTTGATCTCCTTGAAGTAGTCGATGTCGAGCGCGACCAGCGCCACATCCTTGCCCGTACGCGCCGCACGTGCGAGCTCGCGCTTCAGCTGCTGCTCCAGCCCTCGACGGTTGAGGCATCCGCTCAGAGGATCGGTGAGCACGAGATTCGCGAGCTGCGCGCGCACGCGATTGTAGGAGCGGCCGACCATCGTCACGGCATCGGGGCGATGCTCGCGCGAGAGGTCGAACTCCTCGCTGAAGTCTCCTTCCTGCGCGCTCTCGAACAGGGACGAGAGCCGGTGCAGCCGACTCTTGAACGATCCGTAGGGGATGATGAACGTCGACGCGGCAAGCACGAACAGCGCGAGCGTCGAGAGCTCCTGCGCCCACCCGAGCGCGAGTCCGGGGCCCGTGACGTCGCGAATCATTGCGAGGTAGCCGAGCACGATGGCCGCGAGCGCGCCCCACGCGATCGTGCGCCCGAAGTAGAACTCGCTGAGATGCAGAATCGCGAAGCCGACGATCAACGAGCGGGAATAGTACTCCGGCGGCGTGGCGACACCCGTGATCGCGAAGACGAAGAGAATGTCCGCGGCGACGACGCCGAGCACGACACCATGCGTCGCCTCCCCCGTGCGTCGCACGAGCACCGTCAACAGCACCGTGACGAGCACGTACGAGGCCACCGCGGCAACGCTCGAGAGCGAGATGCGCGGAACCGCATCGGATGCGAAGAGCGCGATGCCGATCGAAGCGAGAAGGAGAGCAAAGCCCAGGCGGATCCTGCTCTGCCACAGCAGGATCTCTCCGTTCGCTTGCTCCGTTGTAGGTGTCTTCGTAGAAGTGTCCGACTGTGGTATGGGCCACGGAAAAAGCGATCCGCGTGCCATCCCCTCCTCGCTCATTAACTCTTTGCGCGAAGTCGAGATACGCTCACAGTGAGGAAGAAAATGCCGAGCGCGGGGGCTCGCGATTGGCGACGATCCGGCGAATTGCACAGCCCAGTGTGCTGCGGCCAGGCGATCAGGGCGACCCGCGCTCGAACGGCGCGGCATCGGCGCTCGCGCGAGCTGCTCGACTCGGAGCGACTACTCGGCGCGCCGAATCTTCTCGCGCACCATCCGATTCTTCTCGTCGACGAACACGAGCTTCGGTGCGAAGTTCTCGAGCTCGCTCTCTTCGTAATCCGCGTAGCTGATGACGATCACATGATCGCCTGCGGCGCCGAGTCGAGCGGCGGCGCCATTGAGCTGGATCGTCCCGCTGTTGCGCTCTCCCTCAATGACGTAGGTCTCGAGACGCGAGCCGTTGTTGACGTTCACGACCTGAACCTTCTCGAACGGCAGGATGTCTGCGGCTTCCATGAGCGCGACATCGAGCGTCAGGCTTCCTTCGTAATGCAGGTCGGCGCCGGTGAGCACGCCGCGGTGCACTTTCGACTTGCACATGGTGCGGCGCATGCTGGCGTCGCCTCCCGATGATCTCATGAGTATGCCTGTCCGGATCGGGCAGGCGGATGACGAAATATAGCCGCGGACCAGGATACGACCGCGCTCGAGGTGATTGCGCAACGCGTGGCAGGCTGTTTCCATACGCGGACCCTTCACCAGGCCCGTACATGCGCCGCATCGTCGTCTCGTTTCTGCTACTCCTCTTCACAACCACCGGCTCCGCGCGCGCGCAGGGAGCGCCCGACTGGACAGCGCTTGGCGATGAGACACTCCACACGCTTTCGGAGTACATCAAGGTCAACACGACGGACCCGCCGGGGAACGAGCTGAATGCCGCGCGCTTCCTGAAGGCGATCCTCGACAGGGAGGGCATAGAGGCGCAGATCCTCGACACCGCCGAGCTGGGGCACAACCGCGCGAATCTCTACGCGCGCCTCAAGGGAAACGGCTCGAAGAAGGCGATCGCGCTGGTGCATCACATGGACGTCGTGCCGGTCGCGCCGAGCTTCTGGTCCGTCGATCCATTTGCGGGGGTCGTGAAGGACGGCTACGTGTGGGGACGGGGTACGCTCGACATGAAGGGCCAGGGGATCGTGCACCTGATGGCGATGATCGCGCTCAAGCGGAGTGGCGTGCCGCTCAATCGCGACATCGTGTTCATCGGCAACTCCGACGAGGAATTCGGCGGCGAAGGCGCGGTGGTGTTCGTGAAGCGGCACGCGGATCTGCTCAAGGACGTCGAGTACCTGATGACCGAGGGCGGAGAGAACCTCGTCGTCGGCGGAAAGCTCGAGTACTACGGCGTCGGCGTGTCGGAGAAGCAGACCGCGTGGCAGAAGATCGTCGTCACCGGCGTGCCTTCGCACGGCTCACGGCCCACCAAGCAGAATCCCGTGCCCAGGCTGGTCGCGGCTCTCGACAAGATCGCACACTACGAGACGCCGCTCCACGTGCTCCCGGACGTGCAGAAATTTCTTCACGACATCTCGCCGCAGTACAAGGGCGAGCAGCGCGCGTGGCTCGCCGACGTGAGAAGCGCCGTGAAGATTCCGCGCGCACGCAAGTGGCTGACGGACAACATCTACTGGAACGCGATTCTCCGGAACACGATCTCGCTCACGGGGCTGCAGGGGTCGAACAAGACGAACGTCATTCCCGCGGAGGCATCGGCCGCCATGGACGTCCGGCTGCTCTCGGATACCGATCCGCAAACCTTCATCAACACGCTCAAGCGCATCGTGAACGACACGGCGGTGCACTGGGTGAATCAGATCGAGCCGAAGACGAAGCTTCAGAGCCCGATCGACACGGACCTCTTCCACGCAATCGAGAAGGCGTCGCACGATCGGAATCCCGACGTCATCGTGACGACGCCGATGTTCACGGCCGCCACCGACCGCCCCACCTACCGCGCACTGGGAATCATCACCTACGGATTCGATCCGTTTCTCGTCGAGAACGAGGAGATGCACAGCGGGATGCACGGCAACAACGAGCGACTGGCGGTGAAGAACATCGGCTTTGGACTGCGGTATCTGTACGACATTCTGCGGTACGCACAGTGACGGTCAGTCGGACCGGAGCGCGCGCACGGGATCGAGGCGTGCCGCGCGGCTCGCGGGAATCCACGCGGCGACGGTGCCGACCAGGAGGAGCACGACCGCGACGGAGACGAAGGTGAGCGGATCGGTGGCGCTCACCTCGTAGAGCAGCGGGGTGATCGCAACGCGCAAGGCGATCGCCGCCACCAGCCCCAGCGCGAGCCCCGCGACGCAGAGCTCGAGCCCCTGTCGCAGCACCGAGACACGCATCGATGCCGGCTTGGCGCCGAGCGCGATGCGTACGCCGATCTCACGCGTGCGATGCGACGTCGCGAATGCGAGCATGCCATAGAGTCCGATCGAGCCGAGGAGCAGTCCCGCGGCGGCCGCGAGCGCGAGCGCGATCATGGCAAAACGCGTCTTGGTCGAGGCCGCGTCGACGATCGAGCGCAGCGTGCGCACATCCGTGAGCGGGATGGCCGGGTCGAGCTCGTGGACGATCGCGTGGATGGTGGGAACGAGGGACTCGGGATTGCTGCGCACACGCACCGCGTACGACATCCGGCGAGCGAGAAACTCCATGTTCACGCCAGGTGTCGTCACCATCGGATAGTACACCGCCCCGAGCGGCGGCTCTTCGAGCGACGAGCCGTGGATGTCTCCGACGACCCCCACCACCTCCGACCACGGCCGCTCGTCGTGCACACCCGCGAGGCCGTGTGCCACTCGGATTCCGAGCGGGTCGCGGCCGACCATCCCCATCCGAACGACGGCATCCGTGACGATCACCGCGCCGGAACGACGCTCGCTATCGTCGTCGTCGAACGATCGGCCTCGCCGCAGCGGAATTCCCATCGCCTCGAAGTAGCCCGGCGTCGCCGCTCGCATCTCGGCCGCCGGGGGCAGCGACTTCGATTGCGCGTCGCTGCGATCGATGCGCAGCACATCGCCGGGCGCGGCACCTTCGTTGAGCGGCAGATCGCTCGTCGCACCGGCGGCGATCACGCGGGGGAGGCCGCGAATGCGCTGGAGCAGCGCCTCGTGGAAGTGAGCGACATCCAGCGCCTCGGGGTAGTCGACGTTCGGCAGCGCGATGCGAAAGGTGAGCACGCCGTCCGGGCGAAACCCGATGTCGACTCTCGTGAGATTGTTCGCCGTGCGCACCATGAGCCCGCACACGACGAGCAGCATCGCGGCCATCGCCACCTGCGCGACGACGAGGAGGTGGCGCATGCGAAGCCTGGTCGCGTCCGCGGTGCCGCCACGATCCGAGAGTCCGAACAGCGCGGCGCCGCCTGCGCCGCCGGCGGCGAGCGGAGCGATCCCGAAGACCACGGCCGCCCCCGCGGCCACGAGCGCGGTCACGAGGAGAACGACGCCGTCGATCTGCACCTCGCCCATGCGCGGCAATAGATCCGCGCCGTAGCGGCGCACCATGCCCAGCGCCGCGTAGGCGAACGCGACACCCAGCGCCGCGCCGAGCAGCACGAGCACGGTGCTCTCGGTGACGCTCTGCGCCACGAGGTGCCGGCGCCCTGCGCCGAGCGCACTGCGGAGCGACATCTCGCGCCGCCGTGACTCCGCGCGCACGGCGAGGAGGCTGGCGACGTTCACGCAGGCGATGAGGAGCACGAGCACGACGGTGGCCCACAGCGTCCAGAGCGTGCGTCGAACGGAGGCGCCGACGACATCGCTGGCGTAGTAGTGCACATCCGGGCGGATCCCGGCGTCTCGCAGCGTCTCGGGCGAGAGAAAATCGACGATCGCCGAGACGCGCGGCAGGAGTGTCGCGAGCTCGCGCTGCGCGGCCTCGGGTGTCACGCCGGCGCGGAGCAGTCCGATCTCGGGAGAGTGAAAGCCCTCGAGATCCTTCGTATCGAGCTGCATCGGCATCCAGAGCTGGACGTCCTCGCTCGGAAAGGCGAGGCCGCGCGGCATCACGCCGATGATCGTGCTCGGGCGACCGTCGAGCAGCACCGACCGGCCCAGGATTCCGCGGTCGGCACCGAAGCGGCGGCGCCAGAGCGCGTCGCCGATGAGCACCACGCTCGCGGCGCCCGGCCGGTCCTCCTCGGCGCTGAACGCGCGGCCCAGCTGGGGCGCGACGCCCAGGACGCCGAAGATGCTCTGCGTCGCGTGCGCGCTGTTGAGGCGCTCGGGTGCGTCGTCGCCGGTGAGCGTCAGCTTGTACGTGTCGTAGACGGCGATCGCCTCGAAGCTCTTCGCGGCGCTGTACACGACGTGGGTGGCGGTCGAGCCCGGGAGATTGGCAGGGATGCTTCCACCCTTCGTCGTGTGCGCGATCGTGACGAGGCGGTCGGCGTGCGGGTACGGCAGCGGGTGCAGCAGCACGCCGTTGACGGCGCTGAACACGGCGGTGTTCCCACCGATCCCGACCCCGAGCGTCAGCACGGCGGCGATGGTGAAGCCTGGCGTCTTGCGGAGCATGCGGAGCGCGAAGCGCAGATCGTGGAACAGGCGGACGAGATGACGGGCGGGTTGCTCGTCCTGCATTCCCTCACGGTGGCGGAGCACGCCGCCGAAGGAGAGGAGCGCGTCGCGGTGCGCGCGCTCGGGGGCGCGCCCGAGCCGGCGGTTGCGCTCCGCCTCCATCGCGAGATGAAAGCGCATCTCCTCTTCCGCTTCGGCGGCCACGTCCGAGCGGTGGATGAATTCGCGCAGCGACATGGTGAGCCATTTGGTGATGCGCATCGGCTCGCTCCGCTCAGGTCTGTGCGAGGAGCGCTTCGACCGCGAGCACGTGGCGGCGCCAGCTCGCGGCCTCGCGGCCGGCGGCGCGCTGGCCGGCTGCGGTAAGCTTGTAGTATTTCGCTCGCCGTCCGCTCTCGGTCACGCGCCATTCGCTGCCGATCCAGTCTCTGCGCTCGAGACGCTGGAGCGCGGGATAGAGCGAGCCCTGATTCACCTCGAGGGCACCGCTCGTGAGCTGCTGAATCCGTTGGCTGATTCCCCACCCGTGCATCGGCGCGAGGGTGAGCGTCTTGAGCACCAGCAGATCGATCGTGCCGCGGAGCGGCTCGGTGGAGGACTCGCCCATGACTCTCCCGGATGAGCGCTTCTGTCGAAGTCGACAGAACAACATTAGGGCCGTTCCTGTAGAAATCAAGAGGAGAGATGTGAAACGCCCGCGGACGAGCTCCGCGGGCGTTTTCACCTACCGATAACTACGCGCGCGTATCCGTTCGGCTCACTGCAGCGTGTTCGGCGTCGCCGCGCAGCTGCCATCCGCCTTGCGAAGCGTCGGATACGCGATCCCGAGCTGCTGGAGATACGTCGGATACTTCTTCGGATCGTAGTAGAACTTCTTCATTTCCGGACGGTAGCGCGCGAGAATGTCCGTGTTGAGCTCCGTCGCGGGACGATCCTCGGGTCGCATCAGCGGCTCGTACTTCACCGTCTTCGTCTGCACGTTCCTGAAGTAGCTCCACGCCGAGTCGACGAGCGCCGGCCTGAGCAGGATGTCGAGCATCGTGAGCGCCTGTGCCTTCGCACCCGCGGTCGCGCCCTTGTGCGCGATTGGCGTCGCCATCGCGATCGCGTCCGACCAGTGATGCCCCGGAAGATTCGGCACGTTGCTCGGGTACAACAGCACGATCGTCGGCGCATTCCACGAGATGTCGCCGATGTCGTCCGAGCCGCCACCCATGTTCAGCGAGTCGGGCACATCGCCCTCGAGCTTCGCAACCGCGGTGTCGAGGCCCGTCGTGTCGCCCTTCACCTCCTTCTGAATCGCGCGCGCGAACTGCTGATCGGCGGCCGTCCACTTGGGGAGCCCGATCAGCTTGATGTTCTCCGTCATGTCCTCGGCGATCGGCCGATTGAAGTGGCCGGGCCACGCCGATCCGAGCACGCGCTCGGATGCGAGCTTGGTGCCGGTCATCATCGCGGCGCCCTGTGCCACCGAGTCGCCGATCGCCCAGAGCTCCTTGATCTTCTTGTAATCGAGCTCGCGGAAGTAGTACCAGACTCCTGCCGTGGGTGGAACGACGTTCGGCTGATCGCCCCCATTGCGGATGACGTAGTGCGAGCGCGTCTGCAGGCGCAGATGCTCGCGCCGAAAATTCCAGCCCACGTCCATGAGCTCCACCGCGTCGAGGGCGCTGCGTCCGCGCCACGGCGCACCGGCGGCGTGCGCCGCCTGACCCTCGAAGTTGTAGAGCACACTCACGAGCCCCGATCCCTGTGACGCGCCCCAGCCGGTTTGCAGATTGCTGCCGACGTGCGAGAACAGCACGACATCGACGTCCTTGAACACGCCGTCGCGCACGAGATACGCCTTCGAGCCGAGCTGCTCCTCGGCCACACCAGGCCAGATCTTGAGCGTACCGCTCATGTGCTCGCGTTCCATGATCTTCTTGATCGCGAGCGCCGCCGTGATGTTCACCGCCTGACCCGAGTTGTGCCCTTCACCGTGTCCGGGCGCGCCCTGCACGAGCGGCAGGTGGCACGCGACTCCCGGGATCTGCGACGCCTGCGGAATGCCATCGAGATCGGAGCCGAGCGCGATGACGGGTTTGCCCGATCCCCACGTTGCAACCCACGCGGTGGGAATGCCCGCGACACCCTCGCGCACCGTGAAGCCGTTCTGCTTGAGGATGCCGACGATGTATTTCGATGTCTCGAACTCCTGGAAGCCGAGCTCCCCGAAGCTGAAGACTTGATCCACGAACTGCTGCGTGAACTGCGCGCGCGAGTCGATGTCCTTCATGGCCTCGGTCTTGAGCGCTGCGAGACGAGGGTTGGACTGCGACGCGGGGGCCTGAGCGCCAGCGCTCAGCGAACACGCGAGCAGCAGTGAAAGACACGACGGACTTCGGGTGAGATGCACGCGCGACTTCTCCGCTCGGGGTGAGACGGCGAAGATGCTGCGCGAGCGGTGGATGAGCAACCGCAGAATCGGATAGTTGCGTGCGGCTCGCACGTTTACCTTTGTCGCGTGCCCGACCGCCCTCTCGTCCACGCACCGCGCTCGCAGGTCCTGATCGCGTTCGCAGCCGTCTACATCATCTGGGGCTCGACGTATCTCGCGATTCGATTCGCGATCGAGACGTTGCCACCGAACCTCATGGTGGGAAGCAGATTCTTCGTCGCGGGCGCGATCATGTACGTCGTTCTGCGCGCGCGCGGTGCCGCGGCGCCCAGCGCCGTGCACTGGAAGAGTGCGGCGATCATAGGAATCCTCATGCCGGTGCTCGGCACGGGCGTGGTGGTGTGGGCCGAGAAGAAGGTGCCGAGCGGAATCGCGGCGCTGCTCGTGTCGATCGAACCGCTGTGGATCGTGCTGCTTCAGTGGTGGCGTCCGGGCGGCAAGCGTCCGAATGCGTGGGTTTTCGGCGGCGTGGCGCTCGGACTCGCGGGGCTCTACCTGCTCGTCGATCCCCGCAGCGACGCGACGCAGCGAAATCTCGTCGCGGAAGGCATGCTGCTGCTGGCAGCGCTCTCGTGGGCGATCGGATCACTCTACACGAAGCGCGCGCCGCGGCCGGAGAACGAGTTCGTCGGGACCGCGATGGAGATGATCGTCGCGGGCGTGGTGCTGGTCGCACTCGGGCTGGCGACGGGCGAGGCGAGTCGCTTCTCCCTGGGCGCCGCGAGCGCCAGGTCGTGGCTCTCGGTGCTCTATCTGATCACCTTCGGCTCGATCATCGCGTACACGGCGTACGTGTGGCTTCTGGGCGTCGTGAGCGCGACGCTCGTATCCACGTATGCGTTCGTGAACCCGGTCGTTGCCGTCTTTCTCGGCTGGGCGTTCGCGAGCGAGTCGCTGAATCTGCGCATGATCATCGCAGCCGCGATCATCGTCGTCGCGGTGGCGATCATAACGATCGGGGCGAAAGACGAGGAGTAAAGGCGGGCGGACGCTCAGTCGCCCGCCGACAGCTCCGGTGCACGCGTGCCCGACGGAGCGTGCTTGCGCCCGCGGAATCGCTCGCCGAGACGCTCCTTCCACTCGTCGAGAATTTCGTAGATCGTCGGGATGACGATCAGCGTGAGCAGCGTGGACGTGATCACGCCGCCGATGACCGCGCGCCCCAGCGGCGCGCGGAAATCGCCTCCCTCGCCGTGACCGATCGCGACCGGAAGCATTCCTGCGATCAGCGCGAGCGTGGTCATGATGATCGGGCGCAGACGGATGCGCCCCGCCTCGATCAATGCATCGCGACGCGACATGCCCCGCTCGCGCGCCCATTTCGCGAAGTCGATGAGCAGGATCGCGTTCTTGGCCACGATTCCCATCAGCAGCATCACGCCGATCAGGCTCATGATGTTGAGCGTGTCGCCGGTCATGAGCAACGCGAGCACGACGCCGATCAGCGACAGTGGGAGCGAGATCAGAATCGCGAGCGGATCGAGGAAGGATCCGAACTGCATGACCAGAATCAGATACATCAGGAGGATCGCGATCCCGAGCGCCGTGAAGATGCGCGTGAAGATCTCGCTCTGGTCGCGCGACGAGCCGCCCTGCGTGATGTGATAGCCCGGAGGCAGCTTGAGCGACTTGAGCTGCTTCTGGATCGCGGTGGTCACCTCGTTCAGCGAGCGTCCCTGCGTGTTGGCCTCGACGGCCACCACGGGCTCGCGATCGAGGTGGTTGATCTGCGCGGGGCCGACGGTTTGACGGATGGTGGCGATCTGGCCCAGCGGCACCGTCGTCGGGCGCCCCTGGGCATCGGTGACGACGAGCGGCAGCGTCTGCAGGTCCGCGAGGTTCTCACGCGCCTCCTTCGTGAGGCGCACGGTGACATCGCGCGTTTCGCCACTCGGATCCGTCCAGTCGCCCGCCTTGAGCCCTGCGAACGCGGGGCGCAGCGACTGCGCGACTGCGCCGACGGTGATCCCGAGGGCGCCGGCGAGCGGGCGGTTCAGCTGCACGTCGAGCTCCGGCTTCTCCCCTCGAGTGGAGAGTCCGACATCCACGGCGCCCGGCACCTTCGCGACGGTCGCCACCGCCTGCTCGGCGAGTCTCGTGAGCACCACCGGATCGGGGCCGCGCATCTCGACCTGCACTTCCTTCAGAGCGCCGCCGAATCCGCTCGTGAACACGGATACGGTCGCGCCGGAGACGTGCGCGAACTCGCGCCTGAACTCCGCACCCAGCTCGTCCTGGCTCTTGCTCCGCTTCGCCTTCGGCACGAGGCGCACGTAGACGAGCGCCTGGTCGACGCCGGGCGCGCGGAACGGAATTGCGCCACCGATCGATGTGTACGTGTACGCGACTTCGGGATGCCTGCGCGCGAGCTCTGCCACGGCCTCGGTACGCAGCCGCGTGTACTCGAGATTGCTGCCGCCCGGCGCCTCGATGATGAGATTGATCTCGCTGCGATCGCTCACGGGCACGAAGCCGACGCCGCCGATCGCGCCCTGCAGCACGAGCGCGAGCACGAACGAGCCGCCCGCGAGCGCCGTGATCGCAAGCCGGTGATCGAGTGCCCAGGCGATCACGTTCTTGTAGTTGTCCGCCTGGCGGTCGAACCACTTGTTGAAGCGCGCGAGCGCCCGGCTGATCGGTCCGCGTCGCCCGTGCTCGTGATCCTCGACTTGGGGATCCGGCCAGTACGCGGAGAGCATCGGGTCGAGCGAGAACGACACGAACAGCGACACGAGCACCGAACAGGCGATGGTGAGCGCAAAGGGCTTGAACCACTGGCCTGCCTCGCCGTACATGAAGGCGACGGGCACGAACACGGCGACGATCGAGAACGTCGTCGCGGTGACCGCGAGCCCGATCTCATCGGTGCCCGTGTGCGACGCGACGACGTGGTCTTCGCCCATTTCGATGTGGCGCACGATGTTCTCTCGCACGACGATCGCATCGTCGATCAGAATGCCGATCGCGAGCGAGAGGCCGAGGAGCGACATCGTGTTCAGGGTGAAGCCGAACGCCCACACCGCGACGAACGACGCGATCACCGATACGGGAAGCGCGAGCCCGGTGATCACAGTGGAGCGCCACGAATTCAGAAAGAGAAACACGACGAGCACGGTGAGAAGCGCACCCTCGATGAGCGCCTCCTCGACGTTACGCACCGCGTGGCTCACCCGCTCGCCCGCATTCTGCACCTCGGCGAACTTCACATCGGGCGGGAGGGTCTTCTGCAGCTCGCGCACCTTCGCCTGGATCGCGGATGCGACCTGCGTCGTGCTGTAGCCCTTCGACTTGAGGATCTCGATGCCCACCGCCTGCTTGCCGTCGAAGAGCGCCATCGACCGCGGCTCTTCGGTGCCATCGTAGACGTTGGCGATCTGGTTGAGGCGAATGAGCTGCCCTCCGCGATCGGCCACGACGAGGTTTCCAAAGTCGGTGGCGTTCCGGAGCCGGCCGCTCAGCCGAATCAGCTTCTCCTGCAGATTGCCGTTCAGCCATCCCACCGGTGACGCGAGGTTCTGCTGCCCGAGCGCGGCAACGACCTGGGCCACGCTCACACCTGCCGACTGCAGGTCCGCCGGCCGCAGCTCCACCACCATGTTGCGCTTCACCTCGCCCACGACGTTCACCTGCGCGACGCCGGCGATCGAGCGCAGATCGCTGGCGAGCCCGGGATCCGCAATGCGCGTGAGTACCGGAGCGGGCGTGGTCGGCGACGTGAGCACGAGCGTGAACACCGGCGCCTCCGACGGATCGAAGCGCGTGAGGATCGGCTCCTTCATCTCCGGCGGCAGATCTTCGCGCTTCGTCGAGATCGCGTCGCGAACATCCTGCGAGGCCTGCTGGATCGGCTTCTCGAAGTCGAAGAAGAGCGTGCACTGCGCGAGCCCATCGATCGAAAAGCACGTCGACTTGTCGCCATCGAGGCCGCTGATGCCCCACACGGCATCCTCGACCGGCTTCACGATCTCTCGCTCGACCTCCGCCGGAGATGCGCCCGGATACGCGATCGTCAAGCCGACAACGGGAGCCTGAATATCCGGGAACTCATCGGTGTGGAGATTGATCAGAGCCGCGCCGCCGAACGCGACGAGCGCCACCATCGCTGTGACGGTGATGATCGGCCGCTTGATTGCAAAATCGGAGATGAACATGCCTTGCTCCTGCTCGCCTGCTCGGCGATTAGCGAGTGCCCGCCGGTCGATCACCGGCGGCGGTGATGCGGACTCTGGTACCCGGCGCGAGCCCCTGGGCCGCGTTCGCGAGCAGCGTGTCACCCACGCTCACGCCGGAGCGGATCTCCACCCGATCGGATGCGTTGTCGCGTATGCCGAGCTGCACGGGCACGCTCTCGACCGTATCGCTCCGGATGCGCAGCGCGAGAGGCGAGATCCCGCGTTCGTCCACTGCCGTCGTCGGCACCATGATCCCCTGCCGGCTCTCCGTGGCGACACGGCCATCGGCGAAAAGGCCGCCAACGAGCGTGCTCTTCTCGTTCGGGATCGTCACGTACACGCGTACCTGTCGCGTCGTTGGATCGGCAGTCGGATTGATGCGATCGATGCGCCCCGTGAACGTCTGCGTCCCATAGCCGTTCACGGTGAAAATTACGGGCGTTCCGATCTTGAGCGAAGACAGTTGCTCGGCCGGCACCGATCCTTCGAGACGCATGCTCGCGGGGTTGACCACGGTGGCGATCGCCGTGCCGGGCTGCACGACGTCACCCGCGTTCACCGGCCGCTCGCTCACGAGACCATCGAATGGCGCACGGAAGGTCGTCTTGGTGAGCTGCTGCTGCGCCGCCGTGAGGCGCGACTGCGCATCCGCCATCGCAGCCTGCGCGGACGCAAGCGTGCGCTGCGCGGCCTCGACATCGCGCGGCGCCACCGCGCCCGCGGTCTCGAGACGCTGCTGGCGCTCGGCATCGCGTTTCGCGTTGTCCAGCGACAGCTGCGCAGAGCGCGCTGCGGACTGCGCCGAGAGCATGGCTTCGCGAATGGACGTGTCATCGATGCGCGCGAGCGGCTGGCCGCGTTTCACGGGCTGGCCCTGCTCCACGTACGTCTGCACGACCGGTCCGGACATCTCGGAGCGCAGCGTCGCCTCCTCCTGCGGCGTCATCGTTCCCGAGATCGAAGGACCGATACGAATCTCGGCCGACTTGACTACGAGAATCCCTTCCTGTCCTACGTTGACGACATCACTCGTCCCCCCGACGACCTTCGGATGTCTCTTCACGTACTGCTGGTAGCTCACGACCGCGACGATCACGAGCACGATCGCCAGCAGCCACAGGCGTCCTCGCGAAGTTGGCCGGCGATCGGTGTCGAACGTGGTCGTCATGGCGTTCCCGGTTGTTGGCTCGGCACACCGGGAGGGAGGCTGGCTGCGCTTCCCGTTCGTCCGGTCGAAGTGCTCGTGGATTGAGTGCCCAGCGGCACCGCGAGCGTAGCGGCCTGCGTGGTCACCTGTGTTTGCGCCTGCGCGGCCTGTGCGGCGCTCCCGCTGAGCGGGAGATCGCGCAGCAGCGCCAGCCGCATGCGCGCGACCTGCAGATCGCGCGCGGCCGTCGCGCGATTCGCCTCTGCCTGCTGCAGCTGGATCTGCGCGTCGTTGAGCTCCGTTTGCGTCGAAATCCCTTCCTTGTAACGCACCGTCGCGATCTGATACGCGCGCGCGGCCTGCTGCGCGGTGCCGCGACTCGCGTTCATCTGCGACTCCGCCGCACGCAGCCGATTGAGCGCGTTCAGCGCATCGAGCTCGGCCAGCTCGCGCGTTTGTTGGAGCTGCGCGCGCGCCTGCTGCAGCCCTGCGGTCGCGATCTGCTCATCGCCGCGGATGTTGCCGCCCGTGAAGATCGGAAGCGTGAGCGAGCCGCCCACGGTCCAGTTCGAGCGAAAATCCGACCACGCGGGAAAGATTCCCGATGGATACGCGACGCGACCAAAGGCAGATGACAGCGACAACGAGGGAATTCGCTCCGCGTGCGCGACGGTCACGGCGCTCTTCTGAGCGGTGACGTTCTCGGCGGCCTGGCGGACGGGCGCACGGCTCTCGGTCGCGGTGTCGGGTGCATTCGCGAGGAGCGTCGAGACCGCTCCCGGCTGCGCGGCCGTCGAGTCGTCGAGCGATGTCGTGAGCGCGAGCGAGTCGGTGAGAGGCAGATGGAGCAACTGTTTGAGACGCACGTACGCGATGTCCCGATCCGAGCGCCGCTGAATGAGCACCGGCAGCTGATTGTCGCGCGTCACCTGCGCGCGCAGCAGATCGAACTCCGCGGCGTTGCCGACCTGCCGGCCGAGCTTCGTCTGCACGAGCGTGGTGTCGGCCTGCGACAGCGTCGCTGCGGCAATCGCCACCAACCGGTCTGCGAGCTGCGCATCGTAGTACGCCTGCGTCACGTCGAGCGTGAGCTGCGCCTTCGCCGCCGTCAATCCGATCGTCGCGCTGCGCTTCCCCGCGTTCGCCGCTCGATACTGCGCCGTGACTCTGCCACCGGTGAACACGTTCTGCTGCAGCGACAAACCGAGGTTCCACTGGTTCGCGGCGCCGAAACCGAGATTCTCAAGCGACCCCAGGGAATTGCTCCCTGGGCCGCAGCCGAGTGCGGACTCGAGCAGGGTGAGTCGCTGATTCACCGTCGCGTTGGGATCGACGATGAACGAGCTGCACGCTGGCGGACCGCCGCTGTCGCTGCCGAACGAAAGGCCCTGGAACTGCGACTTGAGCGTGCGCGTGTACCCTGCACTCCCGAAGATCTGGGGCAGAAACTGGCTGCGGGCCTTGTCGCGCTGGCCCTCGGCGCGTGTCACTCCCGCGCGCGCAATCGCGAGGTCCGGACTCTTCGCCTCCGCGCTCTGAAGCGCCTCGTCGAGGGAAAGCTGGCGCACCTGCGGTCGCGCGGATGAATCGCTCCCCTGCGCCCGTGCCTGGGGCGCAGAGACTGAAGAAGCGATGACGAGGAACGCCACCGCCACATGGGAACACCAGGTCACTTTCACGTCGGAAAACTAACGATTCGATGTTCCAGGGGCGATGCAAATGATCCGCGGCGCCGATCGGGCACCGCGGATCATGAGGCAATGCGAGCAAGCTGTTACGTCGGCGGGGCCCTACATCATCCCGGCGCGACCGCCATTCATTCCAACGGTTTCCCCCTCTTCTTCGGTCTGGCCGTTGCCCGCGAACCCGTTGGACGTCGCGCCATTCCTCGCACCGGACCGCCGGCTGCCCTGCTTCGCACGCGTCCGCATCGAGCGCTGTCCCTCCTCGTCACCCTCCTCCGCCTCGATGTTGATCTCGCTCTCGGCAAGATCGGTCAGCAGTCTGTCCGTCTGCTCTTCCTCATCGAGCGTTTCCTGCAGCAGCTCCGCCTGACGGTCTTCACCCAGCTGGCGCGCCCACGTGCGCACGCATCCATAGCCGGCTATCTCGTAGTGCTCGACGTGCTGGGCGGCCGCAATGAGTCCCGCATCGAGCACTTCTGCCTCCGGCTTCTCCTTGATGAGCTCCTGCCCCTCCTTGATGAGCCCCTCCATGCCTACGCACTTCTTGCCGCGCGGGCTTTCGTCGAGCTCCTTGAAGATGCGCTCGAGCCGCTTGATCTGCCGCTCGGTTTGCTTGAGGTGCGTATTGAACGCTTTCTTGAGCTTCGGATTCGTGGCCGCCTTCATCATCTTCGGCAGCGCCTTCGTGATCTGCGTCTCCGCGCTCCAGAGATCCTTGAGCTCATCGACGTAGAGCTCCTTCAGTGAGTCCATTTCCATGCGTCCATCTCCTCGGCGGGCCAGTAACGGCCGGTATCATAGCGGCATACCGCGCGAGTTGGGGGCGCGGTAGTGAGCTTTCGCCGGGGTGAATTGCAAAGCACGTACCCGGTACAGAACAAATGAGCAATTCATACGCGTCCGGTCGCGCTGTGAGATGTGACAATGGCGCGAAACCCTCTCGCGCCATTCAGCACACCCCGGACATGCGGATCCGTCAACCGCGATTCTTGAGATCGTTGAAGTATCCCCACGTGAAGCCGATGACCGGAATCGTGAAGAAGAACCACCACGTCATGGCGCCGTAGAGCGGCATCCCAGGGAATTTCTGGGAATAGGACAATTTCGTGCCGTTGTACGTGACGTACATGAACACGAACAGCGCGATCGAAAAAATCCAGCCACCCACGAGCACTACGCTCTGCGTTCGCCTCGACATCACGTTCCTCGCGTTCGGCCCTCTGGAGCGGCGACCGATCTCCTCGGGCGCCCTCGCGGCGCCCAGTTTCCGCACACAAGATAGCTTTCTCGGCATCCAGCCCGCAACGAACGCCCGATTCACCACCATTCGCGCGTGAGCATAGCCGACCAATCACCGTCTCCCCGCGAAGGTCGCCGCGCGCCAGGCCCGCGCGGCCGTTTCCCTGGCGAGCTCGTCCTGCGCCTGAACACCGACCGGCTCGGCTTCATGCGCCAGGTGGCGCGCGAGTACGGCGACCTCGCGCGGATCGACGTCGTGCGAACATCGCTCTTCCTGGCCACGCACCCCGATCTGGTGAAGGACGTGCTGGTGACGAACAATCGCCTGTTCGGCCGCGGTCGCGGACATCTGCGCATGAAGCTCCTCCTCGGCGATGGGCTTCTCACCACGGATGGCGATGTGCACAGGCGCCAGCGCCGGCTCGTGCAGCCTGCGTTTCATCGCCAGCGCGTGGAGAGCTATGCCGACACGATGGCGCTGCGGGCCGAGCAGCTCGCGGCTCGCTGGCGCGATGGAAGCACCGTGGACGTGCTCGATGAAATGATGGGACTCACGCTCGTCATCGTCGCCAATACGCTCTTCGGCGCGACCGTCGATGACGAGGTCCAGGAGATCGGCTCGGCGCTCACCGACGTATTCGAGATGTTCGGGTTCGCGCTCATGCCGTTCTCGGAGCTCTTCGATCGCGTCCCGATCCCCACCACGATTCGCCTGCGACGCGCGCGCGCGCGACTCGACGCCACGATCTACAGGATCATCGCGGACCGGCGCCGCAGCGGCCGCGATCACGGAGATCTCCTCTCGATGCTGCTGCTCGCGCAGGATACCGGCGAGGAGGGTGATGGCGGTTCGATGACGGACGTGCAGCTCCGCGATGAGGCGACCACGCTCTTCGTTGCCGGACACGAGACGACGTCGAACGCGCTGACGTGGACCTGGTACGCGCTCTCGAATCATCCGGAGGCAGAAGCGACCATGCACGCGGAGCTCGACAGCGTGCTCGCCGGGCGGCGGCCGAGCGCCGCCGATCTTCCGCGGCTCCCATACACTCGCGCAGTGCTCGCCGAATCGATGCGCCTCTATCCACCAGTCTGGGGAATGGGACGGCGGGCGCTCACCGCGCAGACGCTGGGCGGATATGACATTCCGCGGGGCTCGCTCGTCATCGTGAGTCCGTTCATCACCCAGAGAGATGCACGCTTCTTCCCCGAACCGGAGCTGTTTCGGCCGCAGCGCTGGCTCGACCAGAGCGCGCACGAGCGGCCACGCTTCTCGTACTTCCCGTTCGGCGGCGGCGCGCGGCAGTGCATCGGCGAGCAGTTCGCCTGGATGGAAGGCGTGCTGCTGCTCGCGACGCTCGGCCAGCGGTGGCGTCTCCGGCTCGTGCCCGGACACAAGGTCGAATTCAATCCACTCGTCACCCTGCGCCCCAAGCACGGAATGCGAATGACGGTGCACTCCCGGCCCTGATCGAGATGCCGATTCTCCTCTCCCTGATATTCGTGCTCTCGGGCGCCGCAGGGCTGATCTACGAGTCGGTCTGGACGAGGTACCTGGGACTGTTCGTCGGGCACAGCGCGTACGCGCAGATCATCGTGCTCACGATCTTTCTCGGTGGCATGTCCGCGGGTGCGTTCACCGTGAGCAGAATCTCCGAGCGGCTGCGTGATCCGCTCGCGGCGTACGCATACACCGAGCTCGCAATCGGCATGATCGGATACGTGTTTCACGGCGTGTTCGTAGCCGCCACGAGCGCCGCCTACGACCATCTCTTTCCTTCGCTCGCCGGCGCTGCGCACGCGGTGCTCGTTCTCAAGTGGAGCATGGCGGCGCTGCTCATCCTTCCGCAATCGATTCTGCTTGGCGCCACCTTTCCGCTCATGAGCGCGGGCGCGCTGCGCATCGTGCCGCGACATCCCGGGCGCGTGCTCGCGCAGCTCTACTTCGCGAACAGCGTTGGCGGCGCGGCGGGAGTGCTCATCGCCGGGTTCTGGCTCCTCGCTGTGGGCGGGCTGCCGCTCACACTCGGCGTCGCCGCCACCGTGAACATGATCGTGTTCCTCGTCGCGCTCGGCGTCGCGCGATTCGGATCACGAGTCGCCCCGCTCCGCGACGCACCGGCCGCGGACAGCAGGCCAGCCGACGCGGAGCGCTTGCCAGAGGCGGAGCGCATCACGAGCGGGATCGAGCGACTGCTGCTCATGGTCGCA
Organism: Gemmatimonadaceae bacterium; assembly: GCA_035310785.1. GTDB lineage: Bacteria > Gemmatimonadota > Gemmatimonadetes > Gemmatimonadales > Gemmatimonadaceae > FEN-1250. Next base: position 25,986 of record DATGDQ010000287.1, read on the forward strand.
TTCGGGACCGCGATCGCTTCCTTCATTTACGAGATCTCGTGGATACGGATGCTGTCGCTCCTCCTGGGCAGCGCGACGCATTCGTTCGAGCTGATGCTCTCCGCATTCATTCTCGGACTGGCGCTCGGTGCACGCTGGATCCGGTCGCGCGCCGACGGATTCGCGGATCCGGTGCGCGCGTTGGGCATCGTGCAGTGCCTGATGGGGCTCGCCGCTCTCGCGACCATTCCGGTGTATCTCGCGGGCTTCCCATGGACGGCCTCGCTCATCACGGCCCTGAAGCTCAACGACGGCGGCTACGACCTGTTCACGATCGTGCGCTACTTCGGGTGCCTGGTCGTGATGCTCCCGTCCACCTTCTGCGCGGGGATGACGCTGCCGCTCATCACGCGGATGCTCATGCGCGGCGGGGAGGGAGAACGCGCGATCGGAAACGTGTACGCCGTGAACACGCTCGGATCCATCGTGGGCGTCGTGCTCGCCGGGCTCGTTCTGCTGCCACTCGTCGGGCTCAAGGCGCTCCTCATCGAGGGCGCAGTTCTGGACATGACGCTGGGTGTGGTGCTGTTGCGGATCTCGGGACGGAGCGAGCAGCGACGGCAGCAGCTGGCCTACATCGCTGCCTGCGTGATGGCCGTGGCAGCGGTCGCTTCGATCACGCTCAACCGCTTCGATCGGGTGATGCTGTCGAGTGGCGTGTATCGCTACGGCAGTCTCCCGGATCCGACTGGGCGGCAGATCATCTTCTATCGTGACGGGCGCACGGCCACTGTCGCCGTGGGTCGATCGCTCCCGGACAGCTTCACGTGGATCGCGACGAACGGGAAACCCGACGCCTCGGTGGATCGCTCATGGTTCTCCGCGCGCGATACGACGAAGCTGCGCGCGCTGAACGGCGACATCTCGACGCAGGTGCTCATCCCCGTGATCACGCTCGCGCACATGCCGAACGCGAAGCTGGCGGCGATCATCGGACAGGGATCGGGAATGACCTCCCATTTTCTGCTCGCGAGCCCCACGCTGCAGCAGGCGGTCACGATCGAGATCGAGCCGCAGATGATCGAGGGATCCCGAATGTTCTATCCGGCGAACCGTCGCGTGTTCGACGACAGGCGCTCGCGCTTCGTGGTCGACGATGCGAAATCGTTCTTCGCGACGGATGCACGCAAGTACGACGTGATCATCTCGGAGCCGAGCAATCCGTGGGTGAGCGGCGTATCGGGGCTGTTCACCGACGAGTTCTATCATCGTGTGCGCGGTTATCTCACGCCGAACGGCGTCTTCGGCCAGTGGCTGCATCTGTACGAGATCAACGATGGGCTCGTGCTGAGCGTGCTCTCCGCGATTCACCACAATTTCGCGTCGTACTCGGTGTATCTCACATCGAACGACGACATGCTGATCGTCGCGTCGAATCTCGCCGAGCTTCCCTCTCCCGACTGGCGTATCGTCTCGTCGCCCGGGCTCGAAGCCGATCTTGCGGGAGTGGTGCCGCTCACGCCGCACTCGCTCGGGGCCACGTATCTGATTAATCGCCGCGAGCTCGCGCCACTGCTCGATCACTTCGGCATTGCGAACTCCGACTATCGTCCCGTACTGGACCTGGGCGCAGAGCGCGCGCGCTTCAAGCGCGAGACTGCGCTCGGATTCGGAACCCTTCGCGTCGAGCGATTCGATCCGGTGGCGGCGCTGTTCGGCGAGCGACGCACCTTCGATGATGCGCCGCGCACGACGGTGCCGGAGATCTGGCAACTGCACGCGCTCACCGTCGGTGCGGCGTTGCGCAATCCATGGCTGGCGGCGGCCCCGGACACGGCGGGAGGAAAGGATGTGCGCGACGCGCGGCAGCGTCACTGGGAGCTGTACGCCACGCTCGCATCCGGCGCCCCGCCACCCGACTGGAAGCGCTGGACCGCCTCGGCCCTGGATGTCGAACGGTACGTCCACGCCGGCACCGCGGGCGTGACGGACGAGAGCTACTATGCCCTCCTCGCGCTGTACATGGCGCGTACACATGCGCCCGAGCGGGCGCGCCAGTCGATCGCGATGCGGCATGCGCTCGCCGCCTGGGACTTCACGGCCGCATCGGCGCTCGCCGATTCGCTGGCCCCGGCGGCGCTCACGTACGATGCGTGGATGTCCGCCGACGAGATTCGCGAGGGTGGAATGATCGCCAAGCTCAAGCTCGGCGATCCGCTCGCCGCACGGAGATTCTGGGTGTCGATGTCGCCTGTGGCGACTCGGCCGGCCGAGTCGATCCGATCGCTTCTACTCGACGCCTACCTGATCGACGCGTACAAGAAAGCGGCACGCCGCTGAGGGCGTGCCGCTTCGCTTCGCATTCAGCTGCCAGATGCTCAGCTCTTGAGGGTGTTGTCCTTGATCGCCTTCGCCTGCGTCAGGTGCGACTGCACCTTCGCGATCGACTCACTGAGCGCGTTCTTGAGGTCGGCCGACTTCGCGGACTGCGAGGCATCGTTCAGCTTGTCGAGCACCTTCTGGTGGTCGTCGATCTGCTTGTTGATGTAATCCTCGTCCCAGTCCTTGCCGGCCTTCTTGTTGGTCAGATCCTTGATGTCGTCCTTGCCACTCTTCATCAGGTCCTTGACCTCGTCCTTGGAGCTGTCAGGCGCGATCGCGAGCTTCTTCTCGAGCGCGCGTGTATCGGCCAGCATCTTGGTGTGGTCGGAGACCATCAGCTTCGCGAAATTCTTGACCGCGGGATTGGTCGCCTTGTGCTGCGCCATCTGCCCTTCCGAGACTTCGCCCGCGTTCGCAGCGGCCGCGAAGGCCACGATCTGCGCGTCGGTCCAGTCGTTCTTGGGACTGGCCACCGCCCCGCCTGATGCCGTGGTATCCATACGGTTTGCCATAGCGGGCGCAGCCGTAGTATCGCTTACTGCAACATCGCCCTTCTTCTGGCACGCGCCGAGCACAGTGCATGCGGCGACGGCAGATGCGATGGTGAAACGAGATAGAGAGCGGTTCATGTCTTCCTCCGTATAGTCTGGCGCCCAAGCAACGCCCGGGCTCGCAAGCAGACTTTGCAAGAGGCGTGCTTCACCCGCTCACAGTGGACATTCTTTTGCTTTCGGGGTATTCAGTTTGATTCGAACTCTTCACGCGCGGCTCGCGTTCATCACCCGATCTCTCATCGCACCAGGAGTTTGCATGTCCCTGAACTTCACCGGTCGAGTAGCGATTCTCGTTTCGGCGAGCGCGATTGTGACTTCTGTCGCATTTGCGCAGAGCGCCGCCACGTACGCTCCCGGTAAGCTCCACTACCATGTCACGACAGTGAGCACGCGCGCGCAGCCACTCGGCGGCGGGCGCGCGCCATTCGACTTCACTACCACCACCAACGAGTGGATCGCCCTCGAGGTGGCGCCGCAGGCGGGCGACACGCTGAAGGTCGCGATGACGGTCGACTCCATACGCATCACCTCCACGCTCGATGCGCCGCCCCCGGACGTCTCCGTGCTGCAGGGTGCGAAGTTCACCGGGACGATGTCGCCTCGCGGACGGATCTATTCGCTGACGCCCGCGGCCGCATCCACGGATGGCAAGCTTGGCGCAACGGCGACGGCACTCAAGCGCTTCCTGCTTCCGCTGCCGGCTCGGTCGCTGGCACCTGGCGCCAGCTGGGCAGACACGGTGGTCGAGCATCCCAAGGTAGGAACGATCAACATCACGTCGAGCTCCGTCACGACGTACAAGGTCGCGGGCGATACCACCGTGAGCGGGCAGCACGCGTGGCGCATCGATCGCTACACGACGATCGCGCAGCTGGGCAAGGGCACGGAGGCCGGCCAGCCGCTCGAGATCAGCAGCAGCGGCACCGTCACCGGAATGCAGTTCTTCACCGACAAGGGGGTACTGCTCGGCGGACAATCCACGCAGCGCACCGATCTCACGGAAAAGATGAACGAGTCCGAGGGTGCACCGATTCAACAGACGTTCAAGTCCACCGTCGAGCTGCTTCCGCAGGGAGGTTGAACGCGCTTCGATGGGCAACGCTAGTCACAAAGTCGCGCTCCTTCTGATGATCCTGCTGGGAGGAGCGCTGCGGTTAAGCGCGCAGACGGTGCGCTACGGGGTGATGGGAGATTCGGTCACCGCGCAGCTGCGCGCCGCGTGGTCGGACGATTCGACGCAGAGCGAGCGCGCCTACTGCGTGCAGCGCGCGCGGATCACTTCGAGACCGACACTCGGCGGTGGCGTCGACTCGATCTTCCGAGTGCTCGCCGTGAAGCCGGCGGTTCCCACAAGCAGGGATCCGAATCACGTGCAGTTCGAGTGTGCGCAGGGCACGCCGGAGCTGCACACGCACACGCCGGCCACCTGCTTCACGGACGATCCGAAGTCCTGCCACGCGGATGGCCCCCTCGCGTATAGCTGCCAGCCAAGCCGTTCAGACTACGAGGAGCTGATCACCCGGGGCGACGAGTACGGCATAATACAGTGCGACCGTCGCGCGTTCCGGTTCTACTATCCCAGCGAGTACGAAACACCCTCGCAGCGGGTCCGGGTGGGATCGTCGGGCACCGGGACAGGAAGCTCGAGCCCCTGACGGCCAGATCACTGTGTAGCGGGCTCGTGGACCGCTGATTGCGTTAGGGGACCATGCCTTCCCCTCAGCTGTGCAGGTCCCGTTGTCACAGACGCCGAGCACGATCCTGGTCATCGCCAAGGAACCGCTGATCCAGACGTTGATGTGCTCCCTCGTCGACCTCTCGGGACATCACGCGGTTCAGCGGCGCAGCGATGAGTCAGTGCCCTCCGCGATCGCTCGCGTGCGGCCACGCGTGCTCCTTCTCGATTGCGAGCACGATTCCGCGTGCGAAGATGATGCATACCGCGCGGCGACCAGTGTCGGTGCTACCGTGCTGCTCTTCACCCCCTCGCGATCGCGCGCCGAGGTGGCGGACCTGGCGGCCGCTCGCGGGCTCCAATCCATGGCGTTGCCCATTCGACTCCAGGAATTCTCGGAGACGCTGCAGTCTTCGCTCAGCGCCTGACTGCGCTCGGGGGCTGGTACCGAAGGCGCTAGATTTCAACCATGACAAACTCACAGACCGAAGTCGCCACACTGGGCGCCGGATGCTTCTGGTGCGTCGACACGATCTTTCGCGAGCTGCGCGGCGTGGAGAGCGTCGTCTCCGGCTACGCCGGTGGCACGCGCGCCAATCCCACGTACGAGCAGGTGTGCACCGGCGCGACCGGGCACGCGGAGGTCGTGCAAGTCACCTTCGATCCACAGGTGATCAGCTACCACGACCTGCTCGAGGTGTTCTTCAGCGTGCACGATCCGACGACGCTGAATCGGCAGGGCGCAGATGTCGGCACGCAGTATCGCTCGGTCATCTTCGTGCATTCACCGGAACAGCGCAGCGTAGCCGAACGGACGATCGCCGAGGTGAACGCGCGGAAGATCTGGGATGATCCGATCGTGACTCAGGTAGTCGATGCGCCGCCGTTCTATGCAGCGGAGGACTATCACCAGGACTACTACGCGAAGAATCCCAACCAGGGCTACTGCCGGGTGGTGATTGCGCCCAAGGTGGCCAAGTTCCGATCGCAGCAATTGGCGCGATTGCAGCGCTGAACGAGATAGGCTGAGCACCGAACGCAAAAACGGGGAGAGCTCATCGCTCTCCCCGTTTTCAGATCTACCACCTTGGCGCGTGTTAGCGCGGCGGGCGGGTGCTGTCCGTCGGCGTCGTCGTGGTCGAGGTGCTGTCGCGACGCATGGCGCGAGCGCTGTCTGCACGCTGCGTCTCACGTGTGGACGGCATTCCCATCCGCGTGCTGTCGATCGGCGAGACCGTCAGATTGCTGCGCGGCATGCCGGTCGAGTCCTTGCGGGTCATGCTCGACGAGTCGGTGGTGGTCGTGCTGGAGCTCGGCGGGGTGGTCGTGGTGGTCGTGGTAGCCGCCGCGCTATCCGTCTGCTGGCTATGCGTCGGCGTCGGAGCAGCCGCACCTGTTCCGAGCTGCTGGGACGCAGAATCCGTGGTCGTGGTCGACGTCGGTGGTGTCGTCGTGGTGGTCGAGCTGCTCGACGAATTCATCGACGTGGAATCAGTCGTGGTCGTGGAGGATGGCGGTGTGGTCGTCGTCGACGAAGGTGTAGACATCGACGCTGAATCGGTCGTCGTCGAAGCAGACGGCGTGGGCGTCGTAGTCGTCGTCGAGGACGATGGCGTCGTCGTGGTCGTCGGCGTCGTCGTGACGTCGCCGGTGGACGTCGCGTGCGATCCGTCCTTCGAAACACGAATGTGAGTTCTCGTCTGGCCAAGCACCACGGCCGGCGAGAGGGCGATCGCCGCGATCGCGATGAGTTTGATCTTCATGAGCTCCCCCTGAAATTCAACAATGTGGACCCGGCCTACGGTGTTCGGCCTAAGTA
>DATGDQ010000288.1:0-14037 GCA_035310785.1 Gemmatimonadaceae bacterium
CACGCTGACTCCGGCGGAGCTCTTCGGCGTGGCGGACCGCGTCGGCTCGCTGCAGGCCGGCAAGATGGCGGACGTCGTGATCTGGAGCGGCGATCCGTTCCAGTTGTCGACGCGCGCCGAGCAGGTGTTCGTGCGAGGCAAGAAGATCGACGCCCCGTCGCGACAGGATCTGCTGGCGAAGCGCTATCGGACCCTGCCGCCCAAGTACGAGTCACAGTGAGGCTGGCTCAGCTCACGTAACGAGAAGCGGCCCGCGCGAGGATGCGCGGGCCGTTTTCACAGTTCCATCACGCCATCATCTACTTGGCGCGGGAGCCGAGCCGCTCCTCGAGCTTCACGATCTCGGAGTGCGCGCCGATCGAGCGCGCGGTTGCGAGTGCCCCGATCCACCAGGTTCGCGCTGCGCCGTCGTGCTCCGCCCAGTGCTCGAGATCACCCAGAATGCGTTCGCACTCCGCGCGCCGCCAGTCGTTGCCGGTGTTCGTGAAGTGCGCGAGCGCAGTTCGCGCCATCGACTCGGCGCGCAGGAGCTCACCGGTTCCTCCCAGCGCCTCGGCCACGTTCATGGTCGCGAGCGCGAGCAGGTCCGGGTCCTCCACCTCTCTCGCACTCGTTACGGCGTGCTGCAGCAGGTCCGCGGCGAGGGCATAGTTGCCGTGATCGAGCGCCGCGCGCCCATAGTTGTTGTGCGCCAGCGCGATGCCGCGCTGATACTCGGCCGCCTGAAATCGATGCACCGATTCCATCAGGTGCAAACGCGAGAGCTCCCAATCGCCACGCTCCGCGGCAATGACCCCGAGATTGTGAATCGCGAGCCCCGTGATGCGCTGATCATGGGTGAGTGAGGCGACCTTCTCGAGCTCGGCGATCGCCGATGCGTGCGCCCCGCGTGCGACGTGCACCCACGCGATGGCGATGAGCGCCTCGGCATGCTGGTCCTTCAGCGCAGCCTCTTCGGCGGTCGCGGCGGCCCGGCGAGCGAGGGCGAGACTCAGCTCCCACTGCGAGCGGGCGTGATGCAGGTACGCCTGCCGGCGGAGCACTTCGCTTGCCAGCCAGGCATCAGCGCCCGCAAGCGCCTCCGCGGCGCGATAGCGCGCGAGCGCGTCGTCCACCTCGCCGCGGCGCTCGTGAACGATCGCGGCATCCAACTCTTCGTAGGGGTCCACTCGCGGCCGCGCGTCCTCTCGGGAGACTCCGCAGGATGCCTCGCGTGCGCCGGATTCGCAACGCGCTTGCGGTGCTCCGGTGCCGATCAGGTATTGCGTGCTGCGCCGCGATCAAAAAAAGCCTCGCGCCGGAAAACGGAGCGAGGCGTTCGAGCTGCGTGGGGGCGTGCGCGGTTACGCGGCCGGTGCGTTCTCGGCTGCCACCGGATAGACGCTGACCTTGTAGCGCGACTTGCTCTTGTGCTCGAACTTCACGACGCCCTCGATGAGCGCGTAGATCGTGTAGTCGGAGCCGAGTCCGACGTTGCGCCCTGGATGGAACTGGGTGCCGCACTGGCGGATAATGATGCTGCCGGCGGTCACCTGCTCGCCGCCGAACTTCTTGACGCCGCGATACTGCGGATTGCTATCGCGACCATTGCGTGTCGAGCCGACCCCTTTCTTGTGAGCCATTGGAGAAAAGACCTCAACCGAGCGTGATGTCGTTGATCTTCACTTCCGTGAAGCCCTGACGATGCCCTTGCTTCTTCGCGTAGTTCTTCCGGCGCTTCATCTTGAAGACGACGATCTTGTCACCCTTGCCGTGCCGAACGACTTCGCCCGTCACCTTGGCACCGGAGAGCAACGGAACGCCGGCGTGGACGTTCGTTCCATCGGACCCGAGGAGCACCTCTTCGAACGTCACCGTCGAGCCGACCTCGGCGTCGAGCGATGGGATGCGGAGCGTCTTCCCCGGTTCGGCCCGGAACTGAAAACCGGCGGTGCGAATGATGGCGTAGGACATGGAGGCGATGCGAATGGTCAGGGTAACTGGTACAGACTGAACAACTTAAGGGGAGCGGAGCCGACTGTCAACCGACTGACGCCGTTGCGCTTACGCCTCCCGCAGCTCCCGGCGTCGTGTGCGCCGCTCCCGGTTGCAGATGCGGGGCGCCCAGGCTCCGGCGGAGCGCCGTGAGCATCCGGCCCACCTCGTCCCCCAACTGCATGGCAGTCTGAATCTGATCGCCGGATAGAAGACAGACGCGAGTGGACGCGAGCAACAGCGTTTCGACCTCTCGCAGCGATGCGGTCGCGCCGGTGAGCGAATCCAGAAATTCCGCACGCTCCCGCGCGTGGCCAGCCGCTATGTGCGAGGCGACTGCGATCACGGCACGCTCCAGGTGCGCTCCCAGCGCGTATGTCTCACTGGGCGGGAGAAGTCTCGCGACCCGATAGCACTCCGTGAGCAGATCCATCGCCCGCTGCCAGACGATGAGATCGCGATAGCTCTGTATCGGCATCTGAGTTCCGGCGAAGGTGGCAGCGCACATTCCGACGGAGTCAGAGTAGCGCTGCCGACCTGCTTCCGGTCATCAGGCCAACGCGTATTGCTGCGTTACGTCCCGCTCGGCGCCCTTGACCACGAGCTTGAACTCATCGGGCTTGAGCAGTGGGTCATCACGCACATCGAGCGAGAACCCGACCGACTTCTCGAGCTTGTGAATGAGATCGTGCTCGTGCTCGAGCACGTAGAGCGCGACCTCGGGGTGCACCTTCACGATCAGACTGTCCTTCTTTCCGTCCGATGCCATGCGGCGTACCGAGCGCTCGAATCGGCGCATCGTGCTCTCGGGCGTGAACACGCGACCCGTTCCTGCGCACACCGTGCAGAACTCGGTCATGTTCTGGTAATGGCTCGCCCGCACGCGCTGACGCGTCATCTCGATCAGCCCGAGCTCGCTTACCGCGAAGGCCTTCGTGCGCGCGCGGTCGCGCGAGAGATGGGTGCGCAGCTCCTGCAGCACCTTGTCGCGATTCGCCTTGGTCTCCATGTCGATGAAGTCGCAGACGATGATGCCGCCGATGTCGCGCAGCCGAAGCTGTCGCGCGAGCTCGCGCGCGGCCTCGGTGTTGGTCTTGAAGATCGTCTTCTCGGGATCCTTCTTGCCGGTGTAGCGTCCCGAGTTCACGTCCACCGAGACGAGCGCCTCGGTCTGCTCGATGATCAGGTAGCCCCCGCTCGGCAGATCACAGCGTCGCTTGAACAGATCGCGGATCTCGGGCTCGATGCCCGCTTTGTCGAAGATTGGAATCGAATCCTCGTAGAGCCTGACGCGCTCGGTGAGCTCGGGCGCGATTCCCTTGAGGTATTCGGCAATCTCGTTGTAGACCTGCTTCGAGTCGACCTGCAGCATGTCGATCTTCGTGCTGAAGAGATCGCGGATGAGCCCACGCGTCAGGCTCGTTTCGCGGTGCACGAGCGCCGGTGCGTGCTGGAAGTGCGATTTCCGCTTGATCTTCTTCCACTGCTGAATCAGCGTCGTGATCTCGCGCTTGAACGTGTCCTGCGTGACGTCCTCGCCCACCGTGCGCACGATGACCCCGCCCGAATCCGGCGGCAGCACCGCCTGCACCTGCTCTCGCAGCCGCTGGCGCTCGGCGCGCTCGCCGATCTTCCGGCTCACCCCGACGCGCGACGCGAATGGCATGTACACGACGAATCGCCCGGCCAGTGACACCTGCGCCGTGACACGTGGGCCCTTGGTCGATATTGGCTCCTTGGATACCTGGACGATGATGTCCTGGCCTCGCTTCAGCACGTCCTGAATTGGCGGAGCCTTGGCACGACGACCGCGGGGCGAGGTGGCCGCCTCCTCGTCTTCGTCCGACTCATCCTCTTCGTCGTCGTCATCCTCGCCTTCGTCGAACACGAGATCCGAGGCATGCAGAAACGCGCTCTTCTCGGTCCCGATCTGGACGAACGCGGCCTGAATTCCAGGCAGTACGGCCTCGACCTTTCCCAGAAAAATGTCCCCGACCATGCGTCTGTTGTCGGGGCGGTCGATCATCAATTCGACGAGCTGATCATCCTCCAGAATTGCTACTCGCGTCTCTCGTTGAGCCGCGTTGATCAAGATCTCTCGCTTCATGTACTCGGACGTCGTGCGTGCCCGGCGGCGACTCCGCTGCGGCGACGCTGACGTTTGGAGAAATGTGGACGGACAGCACCCGAGACATTGATGCCGTGTCGGCCGCGGAGGGGGCTTCTTCCTGGAAGACTCCCGTGCCCAGCACGATCATCCACGCTGCTCCGGCCGCGAACGTCACGACTCGACCGTGGCACGCCACCAAGGCGTGCACCGTCGAAGCGACGCTGCGAAGAAATCGGACGAGCGGGCGATCTGACAATGACATCGTGTTTCGGTGAGTGGTGACGCGGCGAGCACTACCGCTACGCCGGCCATCTCTGCAGACGCCGTGGGCCGCGAGTCGCACGGCGGGCACAGGCGCAGAAGCATCGTTGTGGTCTCAAGTTACCCTGCGCGCCACCGGTCCTCCAGTGGCGTACTCACGATCAATCCGCCACCGACGCGAGCAGATGCCGGGCGATGACGATGCGCTGGATCTCCGACGTTCCTTCACCGATTTCGCAGATCTTCGCGTCGCGCATCATGCGCTCGACAGGGTATTCCGTGGTGTAGCCGCGTGCGCCGTGAATCTGTACCGCCGCCGTGGTAGCGCGCATCGCGAGCTCCGAGCAGAACAGCTTCGCCATCGCAGCCTCTTTCGCGAACGGCTGCTTGCGCTGCGAGAGCCATGCGGCGTGGTAGACGAGGTGCTCTCCGGCCGCGATCTCCGTCGCCATGTCGGACAGCTGGAACTGCACGCCCTGGAACCCGCTGATCGCCTGCCCGAACTGGCGGCGAGTGCACGCGAACGCACGCGCTTGCTCGAAGGCGCCCTCGGCGATGCCCAGTGAGAGCGCGGCGATGCCGATGCGTCCCGAGTCCAGCGTCCGCATGAAATTGGTGAACCCCTGCCCTTCGCCGCCGAGCAGGTTCGCGGCCGGCACCTCCACATCCTCGAACAGCAGCTCCCTCGTATCCGAGGCGCGCCATCCCAGCTTGTCTTCCTTCTTGCCCGCACGAAATCCCTTCATCGGGGCGAATGACGGATCGTGGCCGATCCCGAACTTCGCGGCCGCCGCGAGGTCGGAGTTCTCCTTCGTCAAGATGAACGAGCTGATTCCTTTGCTTCCCGCCGACGCATCGGTCACCGCGGTGACTACGAATACCTCCCCGATCCCGGCATGCGTGATGAAGCGCTTCGACCCGTTGAGAACGTAGACGTTGCCCCGCCGCACGGCCGTGGTCCGCGTGCCTCCGGCGTCGCTCCCCGCACTCTCTTCCGTCAGCCCGAAGCCGCCGAGCACGCGGCCGCTCGCCAGCGACGGCACGAACTGTTCGCGCTGCTCGGCCGTGCCGAAGTTCATGATCGGCGACGTGCCGAGCGTGGTGTGCGCCGAGATCGTGATCGAATGCGACGCATCGACCTTGGCCATCTCGTGAATTGCGATGATGAACGACATGAGATCGCAGCCCGATCCGCCGAGCTCTTTGGGCCATGGAATGCCCAGCAGCCCCAGGTCTGCCATCTGTTTCACCGTTGCCCACGGAAAGGTCGCGTCGGCATCGTGCTTTCGAGCAACGGGCGCGACCACTTCGCGCGCGAACTCGCGCACCTTGTCCCGCATCTGCTCGTGTTCTTTCGTGAAGTACGGAAGATTGCAAACTGTCATGCTGCCTCAGTGTCATCGGATTGCCGAATCACGGCCAGAATCTTTTCACCATAGCGTTCGAGCTTCGTCGGTCCGACGCCGCGCACAACGCTGAGCGCATCGAGCGAAGCCGGCCGTCGCACTGCCATCTCGACCAGTGTACGGTCTGGGAAGATCACGTACGCGGGTACCTTTGCCGCCCGTGCAAGCGTCGATCGAAGCTCGCGGAGCGCCGCGACGAGCGATGGCTGTGCCTCCGACGCCTCGACATCACTCGAGTCGACCGCCACCGCTCGCCGCCGATCTGCGCGCGATGCCGCGCCCCCGGCGCCGCCCGCTACGCCGCGTCGCTTGCGCGGCGCATCGCGCTTGGCCGGTGCGGATGAGTCGTGTGTGCCGAGACAGATGTCGCAACCAGCGCACGAGTTGCTCGCGGCCGGATCTCCGAAATAGCGGAGAAGAAAACCGCGTCGACAGCCGGTGGTGTACGCGTACTTCTGCATCGCCTCCAGCTTTCCCATGTCTCCGGCGCGTCGCCGATCGAGCTGGTCCCAGCTGATGCGCAACGCGGAGAACGGGCGTCGCACATCGGGCACGCGAAAGCCGCCGCCGCTGCGCTCCCACACGATGAACTGACGATCCTGCAGCGAGTCGAGCAATGTCGGGATAGCGAAGGTTCCACCCAGTCCTGGTGCGAAGCCGTTGGGATCGATCGTGACCCCGTCGTAGCAGCTCGCGCCGCCCACTCGCCAGATCGCACGCAGCAGCTCGCGCTCCGCCTCGAAGCCATCGCCGAGCTCGGACTTGATGCGAAGTGGCGTGGCGAGGAGCCGGACGAATAGTTGCGTCGCGCTCGCGAGCTCGTTCACGATGGAGCCCGACTGCGTGAGGATGCGAAGTGCCGATTCCACTTCCCGCTCCTTGAGCTGTCCCCGTGCCGCCGACGCGATGTCTGCCGCACTCACTCGCGCGAGCCCATTTCCGTCGGCTGCCCGTTTGACCTCATCGTATACCCGTTGCACCACCGCCCGATCCGGATGCGCCGTCTTGATAAAGAACTCGTGGGTGAAGCGGTCCGAGAAGGCGTGTAACAGAACGCACACAGATGGCAGCCCATCGCGACCCGCACGCCCCGCCTCCTGGTAATAGGCTTCCAGCGTGCCAGGCATGGCGTGATGGATGACGAGCCGAACATTGGGCTTGTCGATGCCCATGCCAAAGGCATTCGTAGCGACGATCGCGCGCACGTTGTCGCGCATGAAGGCGTCCTGTACCTCGCGGCGATGCTCGTCGTCCAAACCTGCGTGATAACCAACCGCAGGGATGCGCGCGCGCTCGAGCACCTGCGTGATGCGCTCCACCGCCTTGCGCGTGGACGCGTAGATGACGGCGAGTCCCGGCTGCGATCGCAGCGCCTCGATGAGCGCGGCATCCTTGTCCGCTTCGGTGCGCGTACGAATCACCGAGTACGAGAGATTCTTGCGATCGAATCCGGTGACGATCGTTTCCGGGCGATTCAGCTGCAGCTGGCGCACGATGTCCGTGCGCACGTCGCCCGTAGCCGTGGCGGTGAGCGCGATCGTGGGCGGTGTGCCCAGTCGCTCGCGCACGTCGCGGATGCGGAGATAGCTCGGCCGAAAGTCATGACCCCACTCACTGATGCAGTGCGCCTCGTCGACGGCGAGCAGCGACACGCCGATCGCGCGCAGTCGCTCGACCGTGCTGCCCGCATCGAAACGCTCGGGCGCCACGTACAGCAGCTTTATCTCACCACGCTCGGCGCGGGCCAGCCTGCTGGAGATCTCGGCGCCGGAGAGCGAGGAGTTGATGAAGGTCGCCGGCAGATGGCGCGCCGTGAGCGCGTCCACCTGGTCCTTCATGAGTGAGATGAGCGGCGAAATCACGACCGTGAGCCCGGGCAGCATCAACGCGGGCACCTGAAAACACAGCGACTTCCCGCCGCCGGTGGGGAGTATGACGAGCGTGTCCCGCTTCTGCAGCACGGCCTCGACGGCGCGCTCCTGTCCGGGGCGAAACGCAGGATAGCCGAAATGCGAGTGCAGGATCTTTCTCGCTTCCGCGACGGTCGGGTGCGCGCTCATCGGCGAAGCGTGAGAGCGAGGGCTCGTGTGACGGTCATCGAATAGCCGCCCGACGAAGCGTCAAACGGCGCGCGCGAAGTGCCCGCGCGTGAACGATGAGCCCACGAGCGCACGAACGCCCTCCGCGGGTGGCGATGCGCCATCTGCGATGGCGTCGAGCGCCTCGCGATAGCGCCCGGTGATCTCGGCTATTGGGTCGCCGGGAACGTTGAACAACATCCGGTAGCCACGAATGCCCGCGGACCAGAGTCGCGGCAGAAATTCCGAGCCCTCGATGGGCCGCGAGTGCAGGAGCCTGTTGCGACACGAAGAGTCGGTCGCGACCGCGAACGTGTATCCGGCCGGGTCGGTGATCTGCACGAGTGGATGATCGCGCACGCACAAGTCGCGGCACGTCGTGGGCTCGCGATCGAATGCCGCCGACAGCACACAGTGCTCGATGGTCATTCCCTCGGGCCGGCCGAAGATCAGCGTGTCGAAGCCGCGACCTCCCCAGGGCGCGGTGACGTCCGCGATCTCGTCGCCGGTGAGCTCGACGGACAGCACGAGCCGCGATGCATCGAGTGCAAACAGCTCGCGGGCCGTGTGCTGATTGAAGCAGTTGAGTGCGTAGTCGCCGACGACGTCTCCGCGATCGCGCGCGAGCTCCGCCAGCAATCCGAGATGCCCGCTGAGGATGGGCGTGCCGAGCGCGAGCCACTTGTCCAGATGCCTTCGTTCGGCGGGACGCACGATGGTTGGCAAGCGCAGCCGAAAGGTGATGCCGCGCGCCGCCAGCGCACTCGCGAGCGCGGACACGCGAGTGACAGGCGGCAGCGGATGGCGCAGGAATGGATCGAGCGCGATCTCCGTCGCGCCGGAATCGGCGGCGAGATATCCGTCCTCGATTCGGCACACGTCGGCTGCGAGCACGAACGGGGTGGCGCTCGACGTGGAGAAAGCCTGAGCGCGGCCCGAGTGCCGCATTCGATGCGCGCGAGGTTCGTCCTCGACCGCGGCGATCGCGGCTTCGATGTTTGCGGCACGCTCCGCGTGAAGCGTCTGGAGCGCCCAATCGCGTCGGACGAGCAGCTGCTCCACCGCGCGCTGTCGAAGCCCGTTGATCTCGCTCACGGGAATGAATAGCCCGGGGGCCAGGGCGCGATCATCGATTGATCCGAGCGCGAACGGAGTTTCGCCCATGCGGCCGAGTTGCTCACGAAGCTGCGTTTGATCGAGCGCGCGCTTGGTCGCTGGAACGAGCGCCATCTCGGTGCGCACCTCGACGTCTTCGCCGTCGGCAGTGAACAGCAGCTTGAGCGGCGAGCCCGCAGAGCCGAAGGCGCGCACGTCCACGCGCGTCTTCCGTCCGCGTGCGGGTGCGAGAAGCGCGGCGAAGCTCTCGCGCGCGCGGGCGAGCAGCGCCGCGTGTGAGGTGCGCACGACCCGCCAGCCGTTCGGCACGGGCATCCGCGCGTCGACCACCTGACGCGTGAGGCCATCGCGCGAGGAGAGCGTGCGCACACCGGCGACCGCGAATCCTGTGACCGTGCCGTGCTCGCCTGCGGGAGGCTCGAGCGCGATTCCATCGCCAGGTTCGAGGGGCGTGGAGAGCTCCACGAACAGTCCGCCGCGCGACCACCCCGTCACGACGCCGAGGTCCACGCCTCGATTGTCCGGCTGCTCGCGCGTGATGTACTCGCGACCCGCGCGACCGCCGTACATGCCACCCGTGAATCCGCGACTGAAGATCTGAACCAGATCGCCCGTGTGCTCGAGCGGCTGCACGTGCTCGCCCCTCGCGACCTGGTCGAGGAACGCGCGATAGCTGCGCGTGACCGTGGCGACGTACTCCGGCTTCTTCTTGCGGCCCTCGACCTTGAGCGTGCGAATGCCCGCCGCGGCGAGATCCTCCAGATGCTCGTGCGCCGCGAGGTCGCGGGCCGAGATGAGAAACCCCGTGTCGAGCGTCTCCCCCGTGATGCTGTCGGTGAGGGAATAGTCCTTCCGACACGACTGCGCGCACGAGCCTCGATTGGCGCTGCGCTCGGAGATCATCCCCGACATGTAGCATTGGCCGGAGTACGAAATGCAGAGGGCGCCGTGCACGAAGGATTCGAGCGCCATCCCCGGCACCGCCGCCCGGATGAGGTGAATGTCCTCGATCGTGTTCTCTCGCGCGAGCACGACTCGGTGTACGCCGAGCTTCTCGAGCACGGATGCGCCCGCGGCGTCGTGAACGGTCATCTGCGTCGAGCCGTGAATCTCGAGAGCCGGGTAGACGCGGCGAATGAGTCGCACGAGCCCGAGATCCTGCACGATCACCGCATCGATGCCGCGGTCGACGCACTCGCCCAGAAGCGTGAGCGCGTCGGCCAGCTCGGACGGCTTGACGAGCGTGTTGAGTGTGAGGTACACACGCGCGCCGCGCGAATGGGCGAGACGGCAGGCCTGATCCAGCTCATCGAGGGTGAGCTGCGCACCGTCATCGCGCGCATTGAAGCGCTCGGCGCCCAGATAGATCGCGTCCGCGCCGTTGGCGATCGCGGCTCGCGCGGCGTCGAGCGAGCCGGCGGGCGAGAGGAGCTCGGGTACGGGGCGCGAGGGCATCAGAGGCGAAAGTTACCGCCGCGTCGCGCCGATTCCCACGCCGGATCAGGCTGCGGAGAGATCTCGCAGCACTTCGCCGATCGCGCCCTGGCGCAGGCGCTTGAGCGCACGGTCGCGAAGCTGGCGTACGCGCTCGCGAGTCACACCCAGCATCTTCCCGATCTCGTCGAGCGTGTGCTCGCGGTCTTCCTCGAGTCCGAAGTAGAGACGCAGTATCCTGGCATCGCGGGGGGGAAGAGTCAGCAGCGCGCGCTCCACTTCGCGCAACTTGGATTGCTCGAGAAGCTGACCTTCGGGAGTCGACTCGTCTTCTGCCGCGAAACGTTCGATGAAGGCTCGGTCGGACTCCCTGCCGAACGAGGCATCGAGTCGCACGTCGGACGCGTTGAGCGTCGAAAGTGCACCCACGATCTCCGTCGAGATGCCGGTGACGTGCGAGATCTCGAGCGGCGTAGGCTCCCGCTCCAGCTTCTCACGCAGCACGGCGATTGCCTTGACCACTCGCGAAAGATCGGCGGTTCGATTGAGCGGAACACGAACGGTGCGTCCCTGGCGAGCGAGCGCAGCGAGAATCGCCTGACGAATCCACCACACCGCGTACGAAATGAACTTGACGCCCTGATCGGGATCGAATTTTCGTGCGGCGGTCATCAAGCCGACGTTCCCTTCGCCGATGAGATCGATGAGCGCCATCCCGCGATTCTGATATTTCTTGGCGACGGACACGACGAAGCGGAGATTGCGGCGCACGAGCTCCTCCATGGCATCGTGGTCTCCCGATCGAATGCGTCTCGCGAGCGCCTTCTCGCCATCCGCAGTCAGCAGCGAGAACTGGCTGACCTCTGCGAAGTACTGATCCAGAATGTCGCGATCGCTTTCGGCCGGACGAATGTCCGCTGGGATTGGGCGACGCTGGCGTGTCATGCTCACATGCTCCCGCTTGAGGCCTCGAACTCACGCCATCGGCAGCGCTCGCGCTGTGAGGCGTCGCAAACATGCGTAAGGTTGCGTACAAAAGCCGCGAGCGTTAGCGATCGCCAGATTATAATTTTCTCATTTAACGGGCCTCGTCCTCCCCATTACCGCTCGGTTTGCGCGGAATAAGCCGCAAAGCGAACGCGACAATGACGAACCCAATACCCACCAGCATGAAGGTGTGATTGTGGGTTCGCGCTCCCCAGGCCCAGATGGCGACGGCGATGACCAGAATCGTGAACTTGAGCTGGTCGATGGGTCTCATGGCTCCTGCCGCTTCGGCGCGAACCGCCGTACGCCCTCCCGGAATTCCTCCGTCGACCGCGCCTCCACGTTGACCCGTATGGCGTGCGCGATGCCCTCGGAGAAATTCGTAGCATCCAGCGAATAAAAGAGCTGTTTGGTCGCGCGCAGCGCATGCGCGGGCAGCGCGCCCAGCTCGCTCACGAGTTGCTCCACGGCCGCGCTGAATTCCGCGGCCGGAACGACGCGGCTCACGAGTCCGAGCTCGAGCGCCTCGCGAGCTGTGATCTGCCGTCCTGTGGCCACCAGCTCGAACGCGCGCTTCTCCCCGATCTGGCGGCGCAGGAGCGCCATGACCATCGCGGGGACGAAGCCGACCCGCACCTCCGGATAGCCGAAGCGGGCGCCCTCCTCCGCAATCGCGATGTCGCACGCGGTGGCGAGCCCCGCGCCACCGGCGAGTGCGCGGCCCCGCACGCCGGCGACGATCACCTGCGGCATCTCGCGCATCACGCGGAACACATCGCCGAGCGCTTCCGCATCCTTCAGCTGCTCGCTCGGGCTCGCGTCGAGCAGCGCGTGGAGCGCGCCGAGATCTGCGCCCGCGCAGAAATCGGCGCCGTCGGCGGCGAGGAGCACCACGCGCACCTCGGCGTCGCCGGCGATCTCACGCAGTGATTCCCGCAGCTCTCTCGCCGCGGTGTAGTCGAGCGCGTTCTTCTTCTCCGGTCGCGCGAGCGTGATGCGCGCGATCGCACCCGTGCGCTCGACGCGAAGGCGCATCATGCGCGATACTCCGGCAACCCCAACGCGCGCGCCTCGGCGTCCGGCACATCGATCACGAGTCGAAGCATCGCGGAGGAATAGACCTTCGCCTGCGCATCCGTGCGGAGCGTCACCGTGCCGCCGCCACCGAGCGCGCCGTGCAGGAGGAAGTTGAGCGCAAGCAGGTTCGGGAGCTCGAAGCGCTCCACGGCACCCGTGATCACCTTCGAAAAGTGCTCGGCGACTCGCTCTCTGGTCACGTAGCGAACGAGAATCGGATACCACTCATCACGCAGCGCGATCAGCCCGACATTGGCGGTATCGCCCTTGTCACCCGAGCGCGCGTGCGCGATGTCGAGCAGACGAATCTTCATGTCGTGAGAATGCTCACATGGGGCCTGATCACGGTCTTGTTCACGAG
Organism: Gemmatimonadaceae bacterium; assembly: GCA_035310785.1. Classification (GTDB taxonomy): domain Bacteria; phylum Gemmatimonadota; class Gemmatimonadetes; order Gemmatimonadales; family Gemmatimonadaceae; genus FEN-1250. The sequence goes on from DATGDQ010000288.1 coordinate 12,805, forward strand.
TGCGGGCCAGTACGCCACGACCTCCTCCACCTTCGGGCGTCCGCCGGCGTAGCCCGTGACCCCGGGCGGTCCCGTGAGCACGAGCGGCGCAATCTCGCGCGTGAACCGCTCGATCGCCGCGCGGTCGTTTCCGCGGACGCCGATTCGCAGCTGAACCTCCGGGAGCTCGTCCGGAATGGTCGCGAGCGGTCCATGCGTCGCGGTCGCCCCCACGAATTCGGTGTGAATGAGATCGAAGGTGAGACCGAGATTGGCAAGGCGTGCGCGAATGATGCGGTCGGCCTCCTTCGCCTTCGCAAGCGCGTCCGGCCACGCATACACGAGCGTGCCCACCGCCTTGAAGCCGTCGCGATATGCGATCGAGACCTTGAGCATGTCCGTCGGCGGAGCACCATGCACGCCGAAGACGCGAACACGGTCCTTTCCATCCGCGGCGATGCGGATGGTCGTGAAATCGGCGATCACATCCGGCGTGATGTATTCCTTCGGATCGCCCATCTCGTACACGAGCTGCTCGGTCACGCCATGCACGTCCACGCGGCCACCGGTGCCTGGATGCTTGGTGACCACGAACGAGCCATCCTCGGCGACCTCGACGATCGGAAACCCGATGTTCTCGAGATCCGGGATCGTGCTCCAGTCGTACGCGCAGTTGCCGCCGGTCGATTGGGCGCCGCACTCGACGATGTGCCCGGCCACGATCCCGGACGCGAGGCGATCCCAGTCGTTTGGCGCCCACCCGAACTCGTGCATGAGTGGCGCGAGAATGAGCGCGGTGTCCGTGCATCGCCCGGTGACCACCACGTTTGCACCGCGGCCGAGGGCCTCGATGATGGGGCCGGCGCCCACGTACGCGTTGGCGGAGAGTACGCGATCGCGCACCGAGGACAGTGGTGCTCCCGTTTCCATGTGCGCGAGCTCGTGCCCCGCTGCGATCAGCTCGTCGATGCGCGGCAACAGATCGTCACCCGTGACGACCCCGACGCGCAGACGGTCGTGATGCGCCACTCCGCGCGCCATTTCGAGCAGCGCGTCGGCGCAGCCGCGCGGATTCACCCCGCCTGCATTCGCCGTGACCCGCACACCGCGATCGACGACCGCTGGAAGCACGCCTTCCATCTGTGTGATGAAGTCGCGCGCGTAGCCCGCGAGCGGATCGCGCTGCATCTGCTTCTGCAGAATCGACATCGTCACTTCGGCCAGATAGTCGAGCATGAGATAGTCGATCGGGCC
>DATGDQ010000289.1:0-1982 GCA_035310785.1 Gemmatimonadaceae bacterium
TGCCGGAGAAATACGCCTCTTCCGACGTGGCCATGTTGCGGAGATCCGACTTCTCGGAAGCCAGATACGCCTTCTCCTTCGTGCTCGCGAACTTCGGGATCGCGATCGCGGCCAAGATGCCGATGATGACCACGACGATGAGAAGCTCGATGAGTGTGAAACCACTACGTGTGTGTCGCAGCATGATCGTGCTCCTGTGTGTATTGCGATGTGTACGCGCCGAGGAAGGGCGCGCGCCTGTCACATCGCTACTTAGGTATTCCAGTTAGAGACGACTGAGTGGCGAAAAAAGAAATTCAGGAATTCAACCGCGACGGTACGTTCTACTACGCGTTGCCGAATCAGCAGTTCCGGCGCCGTAGAGGCGCGGAACGCCTTACCATACCCGGTCAATTCCGTCACTATTCCCGCCATGTCGAACTCCGCCGCCCAAGGGAAAGCCTCGGACGTCCTCGGCCGAATCGGCCTTCCGGAGCCGGTCGCGGCTCTCGCGAGGCGCTCCTGGGACGTGATAGTGGTGGGAGCGGGGCACAATGGGCTTGCTTGCGCCGCCTACCTCGCGCGCGCGGGCAGACGCGTGCTCGTGCTCGAGTCTCGTGAACGCGTAGGAGGCGCGTGCACGATGGAGGAGCCGTGGCCCGGCGTCCGCTTCTCTCCCTGCGCCTACGTGTGCGGGCTTCTGCATCCAAAGGTCATCGAGGAGCTCGATTTTGTCGGACACGGCTTCGAATGGATGCCGGCCGCCGGGGGGATGTTCGTTCCATTCGAGGACGGCTCGAGCGTCCAACTCTGGAATGACGATGACAAGTGCGAGGCGGACATTCGCAAGCTCGCACCCGGAGACGTGAAGGGATGGCGGGCCATGGTCGACGTAAAGTCACGGCTGCGCGAGGCGCTGCGTCCTGCGAACGACAGTGATCTGTGGCTCGATCCGTGTCCCACGCGTGAGGAGGTCGACCGACGCCTCGGGAATGACGAGGAGGCGCGTGCGCTGCTGGACGACTGGTCGATGCTCGAGTGCGTGCAGCACTTCATCCGTGACGAGCGCCTGCAGATGGCGTATCTGGGGCAAGGAGTGATCGGCACCAATGCATCGCCCACGCACAAGGGGACCGCGTCGGTATGGTATCATCACGCCTCGGGACGAATGTTCGGTATGCCCGGCACGTGGGGGTACGTCCGCGGCGGCATGGGAACGATCTCGTTCATTCTGTGCGACGTCGCGCGCGAGGCGGGCGCCGTCGTCGCGACCGGGGTGAGTGTCGCGCGCATCCTCCCGGGCGAAGGGGTGGAGCTCGAGTCGGGTGAGCGCATCCCGGCCCGCCACGTTGTATCCAACGCCGATCCGCGCGTCACTCTTCGGCTGCTGGGCGCCTCCGCAGACGCGGCGTGGCGATCTGCCGTCGAGGCGGTGCCGGTCGAGGGCGTGACGGTGAAGGTGAACATGACGCTACGCGAGCTGCCGAATTTTCGCGCGCGCCCCGGCGTCAATGAAGCACATCACACCGGGCAGGTGAACACGCCGCTGACGGTCGCGGAATGGGACGAGGGCCACCGCCGGGCAAACGCGGGTGAGCTGCCGGACCGAATCTGGACGGAGCTCTACATGCACACCGTGTACGATCGTTCCGTCGCACCACCAGGCGTGCACACGCTGAGCGTGTTCGCGCAGTTCGTGCCGCATCGCTTCGCACGAGGCGACTGGAATTCGCGCAGGCGGGAGGTGGGCGAGCGCGTGGTCGCGTCGATCGGGCGATTCACCTCGAATCTTCCCGATGCGATCATCGATCTCGAGGTGCTCGGCCCGCCCGACATCGAGTCGCGCGTGGGGCTCACGGGCGGGCACATCTTCCAGGGCGACATTCTCCCCGCGCACATGTGGGAGAAACGGCTCACCGCGCGCACGCCGATGGAGGGTGTGTGGCTGTGCGGCGCGGCGACGCATCCTGGTGGCAGCGTGATGGCCGTGAACGGCCGCAACG
>DATGDQ010000290.1:0-6886 GCA_035310785.1 Gemmatimonadaceae bacterium
AGAGCACCACTCGCGCTGCGATGGCGACCACGTTGATCGTCATCCGGGTGCTGGCATCCGCCGCGCGGTGCTCGGCGATTCGCTCCGACCAGAAGAGCACGAGGCCGCCGGCCCAGAGGCCGGCCTGCAGCAGCACCGCGACCAGCACGACGAGTCGCCAGACGTGCTCGTGATGAGCATTCAACGTGAGCGACAGCGATCCCGACCAAAGCGCGACGAAGACGATGAAGTACGTACGCGTTCGTCTGACGAGATCGGTGAGCAGCTCCTGCAGGTGCGAGGGCGGAACCGCGCGGCGCTGCGCGCGGCGCCTCACGAGCGACTTCAGAAGAAAGAAGAACGAACAGACCGCCGCAAAGATGACGAGGGCGGAGATCCACTCGGTCAGGGTGTTCGAATAGAGCTCTTGCACGGTAACTTGAGGGGAGAAAGGAGCGAAATGACTACCGCGAAGCGAACGGCCGACTCCAGGGGCGCGGGTCCGGCATCAGGCGGGCGCCCGTGGACACTCGTGTACGATGGAACGTGCAACGTGTGCGACCGCCTCGTCCGGCGCGTGCAGCGCTGGGATACGCGCCACGTGATTCAGGCGGTCGCGTCCCAGAACGATACTGTGTCGACCCGCTTTCCGTGGATAGCGCCAGAAGCCTTCAACGACGCGATGTACGTGATCGCCGCTGACGGCCGCACCTGGAGCGGCGCGGAGGCAGCGCGGCAGCTGTTGCGCATTCTTCCGTTCGGCTGGCTGCTGGGCTGGCTCTGGGGCCTGCCCACGTTCGGTGCGCTCGCGGATCGAGGCTATCGACTCTTTGCGCGGAACAGGTATCGCTTCGGATGCGGCGAGCATTGCGCGCTCGCGCCGCACGCGATTCCCGAGCCGCCGCCCGTCATCCCGACTGAGTAGCGAGGCGCCCGCGGTCGCTCGTGCTTCCTTCGTCCGGCCACGCGTCGATGGCGTCGCACGCGTCGCAGTGATGGCAGCGCCACTCGGGACTCACCGCCTCGCCGAAGTACTCGAGAATGTAGCGCGTGCGGCAACGCGCCGTCTGCGCGTACTCGATCATCGTCTCGAGCGCGCGCCGGTCGCGCTCCCTCCGCTCCTCGTACGAGTGCAGATCGGCGCTCAGGTCCACCGCGGTGAGATGATCGGCGAGCCGCTCCCAGCTCCCGCCACGATGCTCGCGCACGAGCCCGTGCCGCTTCAGCAGAATCAGTGAGATGCGCGCCTTGCGCGACGGCACATCGGCGCGGTTCGCGAGCTCGGTGAGCGTCACCGGCGTGAGCATCGGGTACTGCTCGAGCACGAGCGCCACGCGCGCCGCTTCCTGCACTTCGGGATACTTGCCGCCCAGAAAATAGGATTGGATGCGGCGGTCCTCCACGCGGTAGAGCAGCGTGCACGTCGCGGACTCGCCGTCGCGCCCTGCGCGCCCGGCCTCCTGATAGTACGCCTCGATCGATCCCGGAAAATGGTAGTGCACGATGAACCGCAGATCGTGCTTGTCGATGCCGAGGCCGAAGGCGTTCGTCGCGATCATCGCGATGATCTCGTCCGCCATGAACGCGTCCTGCATCGCCTTGCGATCCGCGGCGGGCATCTTTCCGTGATAGAGCCCGATCGCGTAGCCATCCTTGAACTTCTCGTAGAGCCGCTCCGCTTCCTTGATCGTCGCGACGTAGATGATGCTGCTTCCCGGCGTGTTGTCGAGAATGCGCTCGAGCTCCGCATCCTTCACCTGTTGATTCACCGTGCGCCGCACCTCGAAGCGCAGGTTGGGTCGCGCGAATCCAGTGATCGTGATGTGCGGATCGCGCATCCCGAGCTGGCGCGCGATGTCCTTGCGAACGATCTCCGTGGCCGTGGCGGTGAGCGCGAGGATGGGCGGGCTGCCGAGCCGTTTGGCGATGGAGCCGAGCACGAGATAATCGGGACGGAAATCATGTCCCCACTGGCTCACGCAGTGCGCCTCGTCGACCACGAAGAGGCTGACCTTGCGCGTGAGCAGGCGCTCGAAGAAGTCGCGATCCTTGAAGCGCTCGGGCGTGAGATAGAGAATCTCGCCGGAGCCATCCTCCACCCGCTGCTGTGTGTCGCGCGATTCCGCCGTGGAGAGATGCGAATGCATCGCGAGCGCATCGACCCCATGCGACGCCAGCTTGTCCTGCTGATCCTTCATGAGGGCAATGAGAGGGCTGACCACGACCGTCAGCCCGGGCAGCATCAGCGCGGGAAGCTGGTACACGATCGACTTGCCACTGCCTGTGGGCATGACCACGAGGGCGTCGCGACCAGCGAGTAACGCCTCGATCGACTCCCATTGCCCTTCCTGGAAATTCTCGTGTCCGAACCGCTCGACCAGCACTCGTCGGGCGGCGTCGCGAGAGCGATGCGCCGAAACCATGGTGACTCGGTACGCATCATCCGTTCCTCCGCGCTACGGCTTGGGCATCTGGATCATGGGCATGGATGAGGATCCCGTCACCTGCGGCATCTTCCCGTCCCATCGTTTGGCCATCTCGTACGAAACGAGATTGGGCGTGATGCTCTGCGACAGCAGAATGTTCGCCTTGGCCTGGGCCTCCGCCTCCGCGAGAATCGCCTTGGCTCGCCCCGCGCCTTTGATCGAGTCGCCTTGCGCCTGGAACTTGTTCTTTTGGAGCTCGTTTTCCGCCGTGAGCGATTGTTGCTGCATCACGTTCTTCTGATTGATCGCCTCGATCACGGCCGGCGGAGCGCGGAGCTCATTGATGGTGAACTGCTTCACGATGATGCCGTACTGGCTCAGCCGCTGCGAGACGAGGTCCTGCACGCGCTTCGTCACTTCCGCCTTCTTGGGACCGATGATGTCGGCGATGGCCTCGTTGCCGACGATCTCCTGCAAGGCCTGGCGGATCGCCTGCTTTACATAGGTGTGCTCGATCGTCATGACGTCCGTTCGAAACGTCGTGTAGAGCGACGGTACCATGCGCGGATCGAGCTCGAAGGACATCGACACGTCGAGCGAGAGCGGCTGGCCCTCGACGCTGTTGACGTTGATCTCATCGTTGTTCGGCGAGCCCTCGCTCCCTCCCTTCGTGAGCACGAGCGTCTGCATGAAGGTCGGATATTCCTGCACGCCCGTCGTGAGCGGATTCCGCATGTGGAGGCCGGGCCCGTACGGCGTCGCGTCGACGCCGCCGCCGGTGCGATGGATGATGATGCCGACGTGCCCGGGATTCACGTAGGTGGTGCTGGTGAGCAGGAAAATGAGCACCGCGATCGCACCGAAGCCGATAGCGACCAGGCGCAACAGCGATGACCCGCTCGTACGATCAATGTCCATGGAAGGCTCCTTCCGAGAGATGCGTTGACGGTGCGTGGGAGGTGCGCTAATCGACGATCCCCTTCATGGCCTCGCGAAAACACTCGGGGCAGATCCGCTCGCCGCTCTCGAGGCGGACGAGCTGCTCCTCGGTGTGCGCGCCGTGGATGGAGCACACGAGTTCGGCCTCCCGCTCGATGCGCTCGCGATTGCGGTTCTGGCGCGAGCGGAGACCGAGCGGGGTGCTGGAACGGGTCAGAAAAAAGACGAGGGCCGTGATCGTCGCGATGGATGCGACGAACAAGAGGCCCTCGAGCAGGATCGGTAGCATCGTCCATCTAGAGTATGGAGCTACAGCCGGGCTCGCAAGCGTGCTGATGGTCGGAGCGCGCGAGCGAAGGCATGACTCTTCCGTTTTCGTGGCGACTCTGTGTGCTACCTCCTCCTGGTATCGCGGTGACGACAAAGAACAGCGGAACGAGCGCTCCCGCGCCGGAATCGGGTACGAGGCTGTCGGCGGAGGAGATCCACGAGAACGTGCTCGTCCAGGCAGAGGACGAGATGAATCGTCCGGCGTCCGATCTCTTCTGGTCCGCCATCACCGCTGGACTGACGATCGGGTGGAGCTTCGTTGGCGGGGCGTACGTCTCGACGCTCGTCGCGCCGGAACATCGGCGAGCGGCGCAGGCGGTGCTCTATCCGCTCGGATTCATTCTCGTGATCATCGGACGCAGCCAGCTCTTCACCGAGAATACTCTCGAGCCGGTGATTCCCGTGCTCGACAAACCCGGCGGCGAGAAGCTCGGCAAGATGTTTCGCCTCTGGGCGCTGGTCCTGATCGGGAACATGATCGGCGCCGTGGTTTTCGCGCTGCTCTTCGCGAAAACCAGCGTCGTGTCCAACGATGTGACCGCGCAAATGCGGGAGATGAGCACGAGAACGCTCGAGGGGACGTTCTTCATGCAGTTCTATCACGCCATCTATGCGGGATGGCTGATCGCGCTCACCGCGTGGCTCGTGTCGGCCACGACCTACACGGGTGCGCAGATCGCGCTCATCTGGATGACGACGGCTCCGATCGCCGCACTCGATTTTCGCCACTCGATCGCCGGATCCGTGGAAGCATATTTTGCAGCGGGGAGCGGACTCGCGACGTGGATGCAAGCGGTGGGCGGCTTCACCCTCCCCACCGTGCTCGGCAACATCGTAGGCGGTGTGATCTTCGTCGCAATGCTGAATCACGGACAGGTCTCGAGTAAGCGAAGTTGACCCCTTCGGCCGCTGTGGTTAGCCTTTTGCCTCAGATTCGGATGTCCACTCGCTCATTCCCAGCGTCGCTGGGAGGCTGAGCGGCTCGTCGCAACCCACGTGATTGACCAAAGCGTGCTCTTCCATACCAGTCGCCGATCATCGATGGCCCGCACGCTCCGGCTTCTCGCCGCTGGCGGTGCCCTGCTCATCGTTCCGACGATTGCGCATGCACAGGACGGGGTACGCGAGGCGCCCGCGTACGACCGGTTGGCGCTGGACGCGCCCAAGCCTTTCGCGGCATTCAGCAACTCGGCGATGTCGCTGCGCGACAGCCTCGTTGCGCTGGCGCGCGCGCAGGTGGGCACGCCGTACGTGCACGGAGGCGAATCGCCCGCTCGAGGCTTCGACTGTAGCGGGTTGGTGCGATACATCGTTGCGGCGCTTCACATCATGGTGCCGCGGACCGCGGCGCGCCAAGCCTTCGCGGGAATCGCGGTGCCGAAGGATACGGCGGCGATGCTTCCCGGCGATCTCGTGACGTTCGCGCGTGGCAAGGGCGCCGCGTCGCACATAGGGATCTACGTCGGGAACGGTCGGATCGTGCACGCGAGCGCCAAGACGGGCGAGGTGATCGAGACGGAGCTGACGCCGCGGGTAGCGGGACCGAAGCGGTGGAAGGGAACGCGACGCGTGCTTTCGGATGATGGGCAGGCGATTGCGGTGGCGGCCGCGGACAGCGTTTCGTAGCCCACGGTGAGTTGCCCGGGCGCGGCTTTGGAGTTATCATAAGTAGCTGTACCCGTTTGCCTTTCACCACTCCATAACGCTCCTTCATGCCGATTCGCGGTCCCCGTCTCAGGGTCATTCGACGCCTGGGCGTTCAACTCCCCGGTCTCACTCGAAAGGATGGCGAACGCCGTCCGTATCCGCCCGGCCAGCACGGCCCAACGGGCTCCAAGCGCCGCAAGACCAGCATGTTCCGCCGCCTCCTCGAGGAGAAGCAGAAGGTTCGCTTCAACTACGGGGTGACCGAGACGCAGCTGCGCCGCTATTTCGCGGAAGCGCAGCGCCTTCCCGGCAAGACCGGCGACAACCTGCTCGCGCTGCTCGAGCGTCGTCTCGACAACACCGTCTTCCGGCTCGGCTTCGCGCCAACGATTCCCGCGGCGCGCCAGCTCGTGTCGCACGGCCACGTTCGCGTGAACGGCAAGAAGGTCGATCGCGCGAGCTTCCTCGTCGAGGTGGGCGAGACGATCTCGCTTCCCGAGGGAAAGATTCGTGAGCGCGCGGGCGTGCTGGATTCGGTCACGCGCGGCCCCCAGGTTCGCATTCCGGGCTACCTCGCGCTCGATCCCGACGACAAGTTCACGGGCCGGGTGATCGGCACGCCGTCGCGTGCGGACATTCCGTTCGTCGTGAACGAAGCTGCGATCGTGGAGTTCTACGCGCGATAGTAGCGCACCTCGCACGCCGCAGGAAAGGCCGGCCCACGCTCTGGGCCGGCCTTTTTTCGCCCGCGCCTGTCAGTGCGACCAGCCCGAGATCGGCAGCACGGCGTAGCGAAGACCCGTGTCGCCCGAGTCGATGCGCAGCAGGAACGCCGGTGGCGCGTGCGCATCGTGCGCCTTGAGATTGGTGGCGATCACGGCGGAGAGCTCGTGCTGCGCCGCCTCGGGGAGATCGCTCTGCGCGACCGACATCCCGGAGAGATCTCCCGTAGCTGCGAACTGCAGCGCCATGACCTCGTAGCCCTTCGGAATTGGGGCGGCGCCCGCAATCAGCATGCGCACGACGCTGCTGTCGAGAACGGCGTCTGGCGTGGGGAGACCAGGTGTCGCCGCACATGCGGCCGAGGGTACGGGAGCGGGAGCGGCGGATGCGGGAGTCGCATTCGGCAGCGGCGCTGCTGCTGGTGGGCCAGCGTCGTCCGTCACCAGCGTGGCGGGTGTCGCACTCGCGCTCTGTGATCCGGGCGGGCCGCTGAAGGTCACGGTCCAGAAGAGCCCACGATAGTAATTGAAGTCCGACGGCGCATTCGACGAGAACGCAACGAATACCTCTCGCAATGCCGCCTCGGCGTAGAATCGCGCGACGACCATGAACTGGGAGCCCGCGTTCCCGGAGGCCGAGAGAAGCGCGTCTTCATTGACCCACCGGTACTTCGTGATCGTCACTCGCCGCCCAGCGATGACGGTTTCGCACTCGCCCTCTTCGGTCACATCGCTCGAATGTGACACGAAGGCGGGTCCGCGTCCGCTTCCGACGGCTATGTCGCGGTGCTCACCGCTGTGATAGAAGTGGCTGTCCTGCGTTTCGGCGAAGACGCTGTGCCC
>DATGDQ010000291.1:0-2867 GCA_035310785.1 Gemmatimonadaceae bacterium
CAGGGCGAGCCGATTCTCAGAGCGCTGAGATTTCTCTGATCCGCGTGCGGGGAGTCCGGTGGAGATGATCCACGCGCGCCGCTCGAGATGATCCCAGGCGATCACCCAGTCGTAGATGGGGAACACGACGTCCGGGATCGCGAGGTCGTCGTAACGCGGCGAGGGAAGACGTTCCAGCACGGCACCCCAGTCGTACGCCAGATAGCCTGCAGCGCCGCCTTGGAAGGGCGGCAGCCCATCGAGCGGCTCGCAGCGATGGGAGGCCAGCAGATCCCGAACTCCGGCGAGCGCATGTGAGTCGAGCGGCGTGTCGGCACCCGTGCTCGTGTCGAGCACGAACGCGTGCGCATTCTTGCCGTGCACCACAAGCGCCGGATCGGCCGCCAGGAAGGAATAGCGGCCGAGCCTGGTATGGTCGCGCGCGCTGTCCAGAAAGAGGAGGTACGGCATTCCTCTGAATCGTGCGCAGAGCTCGACCGGATCAGGAGCCGGAATCAACTCCTCGACGAGCGGCGTGCTCACGAGGGCTTTGGATCGCCTTCGGGAGAGGAGCGCCTGCGCGAGCGCTGGGTCAGCTTGACGTGCTCCGACTTCACATCATCCGGTGGAGTGAGATAGCCCCAGGACAGCGAGCCCTCCTGGCGATATGTCTTGCCCAGCGTGATCGCGAGCTTGGCCTTTGCGAGCTCCTTTCCCAGGTAGAAGGCGTGCGTCGCCTCGTCGACGCCCAGCTGTGCGAAGATCTCCTGGATGTCCGTGCCGCGCACGAAGAGATCGCGATTGAGCACCGTGATCGTGTCACGATCGGTGAAGATCCGGAAATTCGGGTCGGTGATACGGCTCTGCAGCGCGCGCAGATCGGCCTCCCCGTACTCGAGAATCTTCGGATCCTTCACGGTGACGAGACGATCGTCCACTCGCTTGGGGACGACCTTCCTGGTGACCGCGTGATACATGAGCCTTCGCGCGATGTCGATCTCGCGCACGGCACCGCGCGCCCAGGGAATGACCTCGGTCGTGAGCACGGCGCGAATGCCGAGCTCCTGGCAGATTGCGATGAGGAGTGCGTTCACGCCGGTGGAATCGGCAGCCGTGAGCTCGGTGATGTTTCCAATGCCCATCATCATTTCAGCGCTCGGCCATCGACGTCGCGTTTCGGCGTAGCGTTCGATCGAGGCGGTGAAGCCGAATCCGATCGGCTCGATGACGGGATCGATGAGGAAGGGCACGTCGAGCGTCGAAAGCAGCTCGAGGGTGGGTGCGATGCTCTCGAGTGCTGCGCCGAAGTCCGGGAGTGCGACGACCCGAACGGCGCGTCCCGCGAGCTCGCGAGCGACCTCGAGATTGCTCCCGTTGATGCTGAGCACGAGCGTGGCACCCGCATCGACGGCCGTGCGGATCTCGCCTGCATTGAAGGTGTCGATGCTCACGCGCATGCCCGCTGCCACGAGATCGCGAATGACGCTCCCCAGCTCCGGGAAGGCGAGACCCGGAGTGCAGCCGATGTCGATGAAGTCGGCCCCTGAGTCGCGAAAGCGCAGCGCCTCACGCATGATCGCGTCGCGCGAAAGGCGCGGCGCGTTGTTGATCTCGGCGATGATCTCGATGTCCCACGCGCCGTACTCCTCGCGCGCCGCAGCCTGGCCGAAGTATTCAGGAATCTCGCGCAGATCCTTGGGGCCTTTCTCCGCGCGCACCCCGAACCGATCGGCGATCGCAGATGTCGCTCCCTCGCAGAGACCGGGGATGAGCACGAGGTCCGTACCCGGCGGTACACTGAGATGCTTCGCGATCCACTCCGTGGTCATGAGTGCCGCGACTGTGATCGGCAGCATCGCGATCTCCGTCGAAAATGGCGGCTGCATCGACGCGAGCACGCCGCGAAGCGCCGGCTCGGCGAGCTTCCCGGTTACGAAGAGAACGCGCGAAGGCGCTGCAGTTGCCGGCACTTACTTCGGATCGCCACCCCGAACGAACTTGTTCGGCGTGCCTTCGAGACCGGTCGTGCGCCCGCTCTCCGGTCGCCAGAGCACCGAATCCTCGATCTTGCGCGCGAGCTCGAAATCCTTGTCAGTGATGCCGCCCGCGGAGTGCGTCTGCAGCTTCACGCCGACCTTGGCCCACGTCACCGAGAGATCGGGATGATGGTACGCCGCCTCGGCAAGGTAGGCGATGATGTTGACGAGCATCAGCGTCGTCGGCCAGCCATCCGTCTTGTACTGGCGACGAATCCACTTGTCTTCGTAGTACCAGCCCGGAAGCTCGCGAAGCTTTTCGGCAATCTGCTCCTCGGTGTACGTCGGATCCTTTCTGACCATTGTTCTCAACTCCTCGAAGTGTTCTTCACATTACTACGCCGCCGCCGATCATCAGCATCTGGCCCGTCATGAACGCGGCGTCGGATGAGGCGAGGAATACCGCCGCGTGCGCGACGTCTTCCGGGGTGCCCCAGCGGCCGAGCGGCGTGGACTCGACCACTCGCCGATGGTGGTCGGCGTCCATCGTGGTCGCGGCGAACTCCGTCTCGATCCAGCCCGGGCCGAGGATGTTGACACGAACCTTCGGGGCAACGGAGCGCGCGAGTGACTTGCTGAAGCTGAGAATGCCGCCCTTCACCGCCGAGAACATCTGCGGATTCCTGCCTTCCATGCCGAAGAGCACGTGATCCCAGCTCATGTTGATGATCACGCCTCCATCCGGCTGCTCCTGCATCACGCTTGCCGCTTCCCACGACGCGAGGATGGTGCCGCGCAGATCGACCATGAGCAGCTGATCGAGCTTTTCGAGCCGTGACTTCCTCGCATCATCGCCGGTGAGGATATCCGCGCCTGCGTTGTTGATCCAGATGTCGATGCGCTCGAATTGAT
>DATGDQ010000292.1:0-2439 GCA_035310785.1 Gemmatimonadaceae bacterium
GCCATTGTTGGGGAATCATGGCGAGCGATGCCTCGCGCATCACGTCTCAACCCGACCTGATGGAGGCGCGCGCATGTCAGCCACACTCGAGCCCACCAAGAAAGACAATGCGACGCTGCCGGACGCAGCGCGCAACTACGCGATCACGATCCCGATCAAGAGTCGGTACGACAACTGGATCAACGGGCAATATCGCGCGCCGGTGAAGGGACAGTACTTCTCGAATCCCACTCCGATCACGGGGCAGCATCTCTGCGACGTTGCACGCTCCACCGCCGACGATGTAGAGCTTGCTCTCGACGCGGCCCACGCTGCGGCGCCCGCGTGGGGAAGAACTTCCGCTTCCGCACGGAGCTTGATCCTCAACAGGATCGCGGACCGGCTCGAACAGAATCTCTCGGCGATCGCCGTGATCGAGACGATCGACAACGGAAAAGCGATTCGCGAGACGTTGAACGCCGATCTGCCGCTCGCGATCGATCACTTTCGCTACTTCGCGGGCGTGCTGCGGGCGCAGGAAGGCTCGGCCGGCGAGCTCGACAACGACACCGTCGCTTATCACTTTCACGAGCCGCTCGGCGTCGTCGCGCAGATCATTCCCTGGAACTTCCCGCTGCTCATGGCGGTGTGGAAGCTCGCCCCCGCGCTCGCGGCGGGAAACGCGGTCGTGCTGAAGCCAGCAGAGCAGACGCCCGTATCGATCATGGCCTTCGTGGAGTTGGTGGGAGATCTCCTCCCGCCAGGCGTGCTCAATGTCGTGCAGGGATTTGGCGTGGAAGCGGGAAAGCCGCTCGCCAGCAGCAATCGTGTCGCGAAGGTAGCGTTCACCGGCGAGACCACGACCGGGCGGCTGATCATGCAGTACGCCTCCGAAAATCTCCTTCCGGTCACGCTCGAGCTGGGCGGGAAGTCGCCGAACATCTTCTTCCCGGATGTCATGGAAGCAGACGACGCGTTCTTCGACAAGACGCTCGAGGGATTCGCGATGTTCGCGTTCAATTCGGGCGAGGTCTGCACGTGCCCCTCGCGCGCACTCGTGCACGAGTCGATCTACGATGCGTTCATGGAGCGCGCGGTCGCGCGCGTCGAGAAGATCAAGATGGGGCACCCGCTCGATTCCGCGACGATGATGGGCGCGCAGGCGAGCAACGATCAGCTCGAGAAGATCCTCAGCTACTTCGACATCGGTAGAAAGGAGGGCGCGAAGGTGCTCACGGGTGGCTCGCGCGCCCTGCTCCAGGGCGAGCTGAAAGACGGCTTCTATGTCCGGCCCACGATACTCGAGGGCAACAACAAGATGAGGGTGTTCCAGGAGGAGATCTTCGGACCGGTCGTCTCCGTGACGAAGTTCAAGGATCTGGATGATGCCATCTCGATCGCCAACGACACGCTGTATGGACTCGGCGCGGGCGTGTGGTCGCGGGACATGAACACGTGCTACCGCGTGGGGCGCGGCGTCAAGGCCGGGCGCGTGTGGACGAACTGCTATCATCTCTATCCGGCGCACGCGGCGTTCGGCGGCTACAAGCAGAGTGGCATCGGACGGGAGAATCACAAGATGATGCTCGATCACTACCAGCAGACGAAGAATTTGCTGGTGAGCTACAGCCCGAACGCGGCCGGCTTCTTCTGACCGTGCCGGCGCAACACGATACCGAGCGAACGGCGGCGCGCGTCGCGCGCGTCGCCGTAACGCCGGAGGCCGAGGCGCTGCTGCAGAAGCTCGCGGCGACGCACGGGGCGCTCGTCTTTCACCAGTCGGGCGGATGCTGCGACGGGAGCTCGCCGATGTGTTTTCCGCGGAGCGAGTTCAGAATCGGGCAGCGTGATGTCTATCTCGGCTCAATCGCCGGCGTGCCGTTCTATATCGGTGGCGAGCAGTACGAGTATTGGAAGCACACGCAGCTCACGATCGACATCGTCCCGGGCCGGGGCAGCGGCTTCAGTGTGGAGTCACCGGAGGGCGTGCGATTTCTCACGCGATCGCGCCTATTCAGCGATGAGGAGTCGGCTGCATTGGAGGCCGAAGGCCCCGCGCCCAGAGGGGAGCAGCCGCAGCGCTGAGCCTGCCTCGCACGGGCGTGCGCGAAGATCCACGAATACGCTTGTCGATTCCGCACGTGGCTATTCGACGCCTGTATGGAGCGGCGGTTCGAGCCCGGGCACTCTGCCCTTGGGCGCCCCGCTCGCAGACAGACGGGCATGGAGGCACACATGCAGCACGCACGCTCGGGAGCGAGCTCCCAACACTTCTCGATTGCGGGCAGCCGCGCCGCGTCGAAGCGCATCAACGTTGCGATCTGGACCGTGCAGGTACTTCTCGGCTGTCTGTTCCTCTTCGCTGGTGGTGCGAAGCTCGTGCTGCCGATCGCCGAGATGACGAAGCAGTTTCCGCTCCCGGGTGCCTTCCTGCGTTTCCTCGGCGTCGTGGAGCTCGCC
>DATGDQ010000293.1:0-6428 GCA_035310785.1 Gemmatimonadaceae bacterium
AGTGTGTTCCGGATGGATCCGTAGCTCCCGGCGACGGATTGCGTGAACTGCTCCGGTGTCAGTTGCGAAACGACGTGGAACAGCTTCCTGGTGGCCCAATAGTGATAGTCGGTCAATCGTTCGAGATCGGTGATGTGCATCTTGCGCTCCACGAGTGCTGCGGCAAGAACGGCGTGAATTTCCGAACAGTCGGCCGCATCGGCATGTTCTCGGACAAGCTGTCGCCGGTGCTCAACCGATGCAACGTAGAGCGACTTCTGGTTCGTGGCCCGCACAGAAACGGGGCGCTCCACCCTCGATGCGCCCCATACCGATCATCACGATGCTCTGCGTCGACCCCATTACGATGTCGGCGACCCGATTCTCGACCGAATCACCATTGGCCACAGTCGAGTCGGCCGTTGCATTGCGCGCGAGATTCTGCAGCGAATCCTGCTCGGCGTTCACCACCACGCGCGCGAGGGAACGCAATTTCTTCACATCTGCGTGCCTTCATGTGTGCTGTAACGGCCACTATCGTTCGCGCATTCGAGCCCACTCGGCAGTCATCCCTTACGCGAATTCACGCTGATGCGCCTTGTCATCGCCGTCGTACTCCTTGCCTCACTCACGCGAGCGGCCGAGCCCTCGTCCGCACGCGCGGTCGCGACGACGGCGCCGTGCGTGACCGCAACCTCCGCGTGCGAGCATTGGGTCTCCCTCGATGGAGGCCATGCGCGCTCCATGGTCTACGCCAATTATTCGCTCGACGCGCGCAACACGTCCATCACACGCGCGCTGATCATGGTGCACGGAGCAGGCAGAAACGCGGACCATTACTTCGAAACGGCCGCGGCAGCAGGCTTTCTCGCTGGCGCCCTCGGCAACACGATCATCGTCGCTCCGCATTTCATAGCCGAGCACGACAGCGCAGCGTCGAATGAAGTGGTGTGGCCGAATCGCGGCGATACATGGCGCTCCGGCGGGGTGTCCCTTTCGCATCCAACGCTCTCATCCTTCGACCTCGCGGACGAGATCGTCCGCAAGCTTGCGAACAGGAGTACGTTCCCGAACCTCACTCACATCGTCGTGGCCGGCCACTCCGCCGGCGGCCAATTCGCCACTCGCTACGAGATGTCGAACAAGGTCGACGGCACGCTCGGAGGTGTCTCGATGAGCTACGTCGTGGCCAATCCATCGAGCTATGCGTGGCCCGCTGCCGTGCGGCCGTTACCGACGGGAGATGCGGATCCCTCCGCGGCGGGCAAGGAGGCGCTGGGCGACAGCGGCGAGGTGGTACATTCGGCGTTTGTCTACGGCCCATTCGACACCGCGCGGGTTGCCGACTTCAATCGCTGGCCCGCGGGTCTCGAGCATCGATCCGGTTACACGGCGCTGATGAGCGACGACCGGCTCGAGAAACAGCTCGTGGCGCGTCCCACCACCTATCTGCTTGGCCAGATCGACGTGCTTCCGCTCGGCGGCTTCGATTCATCGCCGGCGGCGATGTCGCAGGGCCCCACGCGCCGCGCGCGCGGAGAGGCGTTCTTCAAGTACGTCACCGAGGCACTGGGCGCCAAGCATCGCGCGATCATCGTTCCCGAGTGCGGGCACAACGATCGATGCATCTTCACGAGCGAGGTCGTGCTCCCGGTGATCTTTCCCAAGTAGCGGGCCGCGCGTTTAGGGCCAATCGATCTCGACTACCTCCACTGTCGTCGTGCCGGAGTTTCGGAGCGTGTGCTCGGTCCCCGCTCCTCGCCACCACCACGCACCAGCGCCCGACGCGTCGCTCTTGCCCTCGGGCTTCGCACCGTCAACGCGAAGAGTGCCGGCATTCACCTGCACGGTGAGCCCGGGAGACGCGTGTCGATGTGTCGGCGTCGATTGACCCGGCGCGAGCGCCACTCGATAGATGCGGGCACCGAACACCTCGTGATCGAGGCGCAGACCGCTGCTCGACGCGAGATTCGCCGAAGCGACTCCCGATGGCGCGAGAAGCTGCGCGACGATGTACCGGAAGCCGACCGTGTCGACGTTGGCGACACGATGCGTGTATGGAAGCGCATGGTCCCCATTGTCGAATACGGTGCCAGTCGGCATCGGCGCGCTCGCCGATTGCGGAGTCGCCTCTCGCTCACTCTGATCCCATGTGCGCGCGTCGGCGATCACGACGGCGATATGTCGGTTCGCGTGCACGTGAAAATCCGTCGTGTCGCCCGCGGGCACGCGCACGTCGAGCACGCGGACGAGTGCGTTCTCGAACACGAGGTGGTGGCGCGCCTCCCGGTACACCGGCACGGCGTGCTTGGTCGCGGTCTGCCCGCTCGCATCGGCTGCGGCGCCGAGCAATAGGAACGCGAAAGGAAGACCGGTGCGGAGCACGCGTTGTGGGGTTCTCATGAGCTCGAGGAAGTGAGAGCTAGGTGTGGCCGCCGAATCCGACATGCATTGCCCTGTCGAACTCCGGCAACCCAGTGAGGAGCGGAAGCGCGAGTGGCTGTGTTGGCGCGAGCATGTGCGGCGCGAGCTCACGCTCCAACCACATCACGTCGTGCCACGCGCCCAGCTTGTAGCCGACACGATGGTAAATGCCGACCGGACGAAATCCGAGCGCCTCGTGAAAGCCGACGCTCGCCGGATTGGGAAGCGTGATTCCCGCGTACGCATTACAAAACTCCTGCAGCGTGAGGACGGTGAACAGCGACGTATACAGGGCGCGACCAACTCCACGTCTCTGCCACTCGGGATGCACGTACGCCGATACCTCGACGGACCACTGATATGCCGCACGCGCGCGATGCGGAGTCGCGTACGCGTAGCCGGCAACCTGACCCATGTCGACGTAGACGATCCAGGGGGTGCGCGCGAGCGTCGCCTCTATTCGTCTCGACATCTCCGCGCCGTCCGGCGCCTCGAGCTCGAAGGAGGTTGCGCGATCGACGACCGCGGGGGCGTAGATCTCCGCGAGCGATGCTCCATCCGCTGGAGTGGCGAGCCGAACGCACCTCGTCATGGTGGCAGGTCGCTGATGTACTCGCGAGCACAATCGCGGATGATCGAGGCCGCCTCGTCCAGCGGCAGGTAGCTCGCGGCGAACGGGCCGCCGGCAACCTCGCCCGTGCGGTACCATGCCGCCCCTCGCGACACGTCTTCCGGGCCGAGCTCCACGGGATCGTCACTCGGATTCTGGGCGAGCGTGAACTCCCACTTCTGCGTCCTCGCGCGGAAGTAGAACGGACACCCCGCAACCATGCCCTCGGCCTGCACCGGAGCCATGGCGGAAATGAACTCGAACTCGAGAGAAAGCGCGTCGGACATGGAGTGCCGGGATCGACCGCCCTCGCCTCACGTGCTGGAGCAGCGGTTCCGGCTACTTGCCCGGCGCGCGATAGGTCACGGATTTCTTTGCCGCCTGGTCCATCTCTTCCGGGGTCATGAGAACGTGCGTCCGCAAGTTGACCGCGCCCGTTGCATTGATGGCGAGGCTCACCGCCGCGGCAGTCACTGCGTCCGGAAGATCCACGATGAGATACACATCGTTCTTTCCGAAGGCGTAGTAGAACGCATCGACGGTTCCGCGCAGGCTCTTGACCGTCTCCTCGACTGCTTTCCGCCTGCCTGCTCCGCCTTCCTTTGCCAGTCCCTTCGCACCCTCCGCGGTATACGATGCCTCCATGAGATACTTTGGCATTGGGCTCTCCTGTTGAGCACTGATGTGAGTCGGGGAACCCTCCTAAGCTGCACCATCGATTTCGTTGACGCCAATCCGCCCTGGCGTGCATCCGCGATCGACGCTGTCGAGTTTGCCAGAGTACACGGCTCTCGTCACGTGATCCGACCGCCCGTTCCGCTGCCAGGCCGTCAGCCCCGGTCCACGACCGCTATCGCATCGATCGAGAACAGGAGACCCTTCGGGAGCTGCACGAGCGGTGTCGATCGCACTGGCGGAGCGTCCGAGAAGAATTCGGCGAAGAGAGCGTTGAGCACGGGAAAGGCGTTGGGGTCCGCGACGAAGCACGTGACCTTGATTACTCGCGAAAGGCTGCTTCCGGCGTCCTCGAGAACTGCAGCCAAATTGGCGAACGCCTGGCGAGCCTGCGCCTCGAATCCGGCTCCGGCGACGGCACCCGTGGAAGGCTCGATGCCCGGCTGCCCCGCGGTGTAAACGAGATTCCCGACGCGTACAGCCTGCGAGTACGGGCCGATGCGTGGAACACGTGCGCTTTCGATCACTTCACTTGCGAGTGCCATGGTGGTGATTGCCTTGATTGTGGTTTGCCAGACTGAGAGTCAGTCGACAATGAACAGGGTCGCGCCTCCGACCGACGATGATCGATGCGCGTCGGCGTGATCCGCGACTTGGTAGCTCGTACCCGCAACGAGCCGAAACGTCCGGCCGTCGCGCAATTCCGTTTCGAGCTCGCCCCGGAGGCAGAGGAGGATGTGTCCCTTCTCGCACCAGTGATCCGCTCGATATCCCGCGGAATATTCCACCATGCGCACGCGCACCGCGCCGAATTGACGCGTGCGCCACCGCGCAACGCCCGCTTCTCCCCGGTGCTCGGTGACTTCGAGGGTGTTCCAGTCCGTGGTGCCGAAGGGAATGTCTTGGAGGCGCATGACCGAATAGGGAACGAGCACGTGGAGGGACAGGCACGACCATCGTTCGACTCGCGCCCGCATCGCACGAAAGATACTCGCGCGTCACCGGCCTGATCACCCACGTGAGCGCGACGCGAGCCAGATGCGGAAGCGCAGGCGCGGGCCAGACGAGCTCGATCACGGTGCGTTACGAATCATGATCAGGGTCGTTGCTCGCGACATCGCGATCGGATCTCCGCACCTCGTACCGCAGCTCCACCATACCGTTTCGGTAGGCTTTTGCCTCGGTCAGGTGAAGAGCGGTGTCTCTGTGCACCTTCTCGAAGAACGGAATGCCCGCGCCGATCAATACGGGCAGAATCGAGTACCGCACCTCGTCCGCCAACTGGAGGCGAAGGCACTCCGCGGCGACCACGCTTCCTCCAACGAACCAGATGTTACGGAACGCGGGCCGCAAGCGCTCATTCACCAACTGCGCGAGATCGCCGGCGTACAGCTCGACGCTGTCCCGGATCCGCGGCAATTCGCGATGCGTGAGCACGAATGTGGGTGTATCGCCGTACGACCAGCCCAAACCCTTTGCCTCGAATCGCAACGCGGTCTCGTAGGTTCGCGATCCCATGACGTAGCAGTCGATCGTCTTGAGAAATGCCTCTACGAATGCCGGCTCCATCGTCTCGCCATCGGCGAATTGGTCTTTGGTCTCGAGCCAGTCGACGCTTCCGTCCTCTCGCGCGATGAAGCCGTCGACGCTTGCCGCCATGTGAATCGTGACCCGGGAGTCAGCGATCGCCATCATGCAGTGCGGGTGCGGAGTCGCGAGCCAGTTGCTCTCATCTGGAGAGCTGCTCGGCATTGAGGCGCCAGAGCGCGAGCGTGAGCGCCGTCGCGAACGAGACCCACGCGAGATACGGAAGCAGTAATACCGCAGCCAGCATTCGCACTCGAGCGAAGGCAAATGCGGTGGCCACGATCAGACCAGCCAGCAGCACGATGTCAGCGAATGCGAGATCGGCGCGACGCCAGGCGAAGAACAGCCAGCTCCACAGGGCATTGCACAGCAACTGCCCGACGTACAACGACAGCGCGACAGCGGCACCGTCCCATCCTGCCCGGCGCCAGACCAACCAGGCGGCCACTCCCATCATCAGATAGAGCGTCGTCCACACCGGACCAAAGAGCCATCCCGGCGGTGCCCAGGGCGGTTTGGCGAGAGCACCGTAGAACTCGCGGGCATTGCGCGTGGCGAGCGCACCGACGGCGCCAGTCGCCAGACTCGCCATCAACCAGCCGATCAGCCCGAGCCAATATTTCGTGATGGGGCCTCCCTCGTGCGATCACCGGTGGGCCAGCGATGCCAACGCGCACTCAGCCCGTGGCAATGCTGAAACGAGACTACCGCCACATAAGAGTGCGCGCGTGGCCCACGGACATCAACAGCGCCGTCGTGTCGCTGCAGCGTTCACCGAGCTGGTATCTCCAGACGAGACCTGTGGAAAAAGCAAAGGCCTCCGGATGAACCGAAGGCCAGTGCTCCTCACCTCTTCACTCAACTACCAATACCGCACGTGAGCCGCTGGAGATTTCGAAATGCTAATGACGACTTCCGCACGAAGGTGGCTCCCGTACCACCTCGCTCATGAGACACATGCGCGCGCGCGGACCCGTACTCACGTCCAACGAGAATTTTCGACGCACCCAATCTCGTATCGAGGCGCGCGCGCTCGCGAATCCTGCGCTAGCGCAGCGTCACCACCAGTGCCCCGCCCTGCGACTGTTGTCCACTGAGGCTTCGCGCATCCTCCGGCTTCAAGTACTGCACCTGCTGTACCTGTGCCAGCGGG
>DATGDQ010000294.1:0-7744 GCA_035310785.1 Gemmatimonadaceae bacterium
CTCAGAGAGACGGGAGCCGTATCGTGAAGCTCGTACTGACCGCCGCACTACTCTGCCTCGGCGTGGCGCCACTCGCTGCCCAGGTGGGAAGCCTGCCGGAGAAGAGTCCCTACCAGGACTTCACCTATCATCAGGATGTCAGCGTGTTCGGCGGATATTTCGGCGGCAACAAAGGCTCCGCCAACATCGGTCCGCAGAGCAGCCCGATCTTCGGTATTCGATACGGGCTCCACATTGGCGGCCCGGCGGAGTTCGCGTTCCGCATCGGGCGCGCATCGTCCACGCGAAACGTGCTCGACCCTACGAAGCTCGGCGCCGCCCGCAATATCGGCACCGAATCGGATCCGCTCTGGATTGCCGATGCCGCGATCAACGTCGCTCTCACGGGCCAGAAGAGCTTCCATCACATCGTTCCGTCGGTCGGAGTCGGAGCTGGAGTGGCCAAGAGCAACTCGTCCGCAGATGTCGGCGGGTACAAATTCGGCACCGGCTTTGCACTTCAATTCGGTGGAGGCGTGCGGTTCGTGTCGCACGGGCCGTGGGGTGCGCGCGTAGACCTCACCGATTATCTGTGGCAGCTCTCGTATCCCAGCTCGTACTTCCTCACGCCGGTGGGCGGGACGCCCATTCTCGCGGCAAGCCAGCCGCAAAACGAATGGAAGCAGAACACCACGATCACGTTCGGGATCACGTACATCTTTTCACGCTAGCTCGAGGAAGCCATGGCGCAGGACTTTGAGAACGTCTTCGATCTCGATGATCTGAGCGACGAGGAGCTGCGCGGGCTCGTGCGCGATCAGCTCGCCGAAGAAGAGGGGGTGGACGTCGACAACATTGTCGTGCATGTGAAGGACGGTTACGTCACGCTCTCGGGGCGAGTCGGCACGGAAACCGAGAAGCGCGTCGCGGATCACGTGCTCAGCGATGTGATAGGACTCGAGAGCTACGCGAACGACATCTTCGTCGATCCGGTGCGCCGGGATCTCGAGCCGGAAGCCGCGGACGACCAGGTCGGGAATGCGCTCGGACGCGGAGAGGCCGATCTGCTCGGCGGGACCGACGTGAGCACCACCGATCCCGAGGCGCCACGCGTGGATGACAACGATGCGGCCTCGCTCTACGGAACGCACGACTACGGCACCGTGATGGAGGAGGGCGTGCCGTGGAATCCGCCGGATCAGCCGACGCCCGAGGGACGCGACGAAACGTCGTGATCCGCTGACGCGCTCGCATCCTACTCCCCCAAAGCGCTGACGCATGCCCTCGCTCACTCGGCGCGTGTCGTTCACGGCCATTCATCGCTACTGGCGCTCCGACTGGAGCGATGAGGAGAACGAGCAGCGCTTTGGCGCCGCGACGGTCCCGCACGCGCACGACTATGCGTGTGATGTGACCGTGAGCGGTCCCATCGACGAAGAGACCGGCATGCTCGTCGACCTCGGGGTGCTCGACGCGGCGCTCGAGCGCGAGGTGCGGTCGCGCTTTCATGACAAGAGCATCAACGTGCAGGTTCCGGAATTCGGGGACGGCAAACTGATCCCGACGTGCGAGACGCTCGCGCGCTTCATCTTCGAGCGCCTGGCCCCTTCGTTCACCGGGCCGGCGCGACTCACGGGGGTGGTGGTGCGCGAGGACGAGACCATCTCCGCGGAGTTCACGGGCGCTCGGTGACGGCGGCGGCATCTCGCTCGGACGCCCGGGATGCCGGTATATTTCTCCCATGACGAATACGGCCGTCTCGCTGGACGCGGTGGAAGAAGCGCCCGTATGGCTCGAGGTCAACGGCGCGCCCGCCGTGACCTGGATGTGCACACCGGAGCGGCTCGATGAGCTCGTGGTCGGGTGGCTGCACGGCGAGGGCTACATCGACACGGCAGCCGACATCCTCAAGATGCGTCCGTGCACGCAGGAGCTCGGCTTCTGGGTGGATGTGCCTGCCGAAAGATTTCAGACCGTCGAGGCGAGCGATCGCAGACGAGTGCTCGCGTCGGGATGCGGCGCCGTCACCACCATCCTCGGCTCGTTCAGCTCCCTTCCGCGGCGGAAGGCCGCGCTCCCGCCGGTCGATCTCGCCAGAATGCGAGCGCTCTTCAAGGAGCTGTTCGCGCGCGGCACTCACTACAAGGAAACCGGTGGCATTCACGCGGCGGCGATCACCGATGGCGAGACGCTGCTGTATCACGCCGAGGACATCGGCCGGCACAATGCCGTGGACAAGGTGATCGGCGCCGCGATTCTCGCCGGCCGCAGCCCGGAAGATCTCATTCTCCTGGTGACCGGCCGCATCTCGGGGGAGCTCGCGTTCAAGGCCGCGCGTGCACGCATCGGACTGGTCGCGACACCGTCGGTGCCGAGCACGATGGCGGTGGAGATCGCGAAGGCGACGGGAATGGGGATCGTCGGTCGCGCCGTGAGTGGATCGCCGCAGCTGCACCAGACGTGATCTCGGCGTGCACGGGCGTGATCCTGGCCGGTGGTCAGGCATCGCGATATGGAGGACGTCCCAAGGGGCTCGAGCGTGTGCACGGATCGCGAGTGATCGACCGCGTGGCGAGTGTCCTGGGCTCGGAAACGGACTCGCTGCTGCTGATCGCGAACGATCCCGCTGCGCAGGAATGGCTCCCCGGCGTGCGAGTGGAACGCGACGTGCGCCCCGGCATAGGAAGTCTGGGCGGCATCCACGCTGCGCTGGTGCACGCGCGGACGGCGGTGATCGTCGTCGCGTGGGACATGCCATTCGTGCCGCAGGCGCTCATCGCGGAGCTGCGCGCTCGTGGTGACGATGCGGATGTGGTCGCGCCAGAGAGCGGATCATCGAGGCGTGGACTCGAGCCGCTGTGCGCATTCTATTCGCAGGCGTGCGTCGCGCCCATCGAGCGGTCGCTCGATGCGGACGATCGCCGCGTGATCGGATTCTTCGATCAGGTGCGCGTCGCGCGCGTGCCGGCGGAGGAAGTGCGGCGCTTCGGAGATCCGGAGCGGCTGTTCATGAACGTCAACACACCAGGCGAGCTCGCGCTCGCGGAGCAATATGCCTCGACCGCCGATCGTCACGATCATCGGTACTAAGAAGCAGGGGAAGACCACGCTGACGGTGAAGATCGCAGCCGAGCTGCATCGGCGCGGTCATCGCGTGATGACCATGAAGCACGGATCGCACACCTTCAACATCGATCCGTCGACGACGGACACGTACAAGCACTATCACGAGGGCATGGCCGAGCGCGTGGCGATGGTTTCGCCGGACAAGTTCGCGCTGGTCGAGCGATGGACCGAGGAGCGACAGCCGGAATCGATCGCGGAACAGTATCTCGCCGATGCGGACATCGTGGTGGCCGAGGGATTCAAGGCGGCGGAGCTGCCCAAGATCGAGATCTTCCGCCGTGAGACGGGGAAGGCGCCGCTGTACGAGGCCGGCTCGGAGCGGAGCAAGCACTATCTGGCGATCGCAACCGACGACGCGGAGTTGCGAGCGCACGTGCCGGTGGTGTTGTTCTCGGATCCAGAATGGCTCGCGACACTTGTCGATCTCATCGAGACGCAGGTCATGCATAGATGAAGCTTGCGCGTGTGGTGATATTCGCCGTGCTGTGTGCTGCGTGCGCGACGGGCGGTGCGCACCTCCCCCCCGCGGTGAGCTCGCGCGCGGCGCTGCGCAGCACAATCGATTCGATGGTGCGACAACCGCAGTTCCGCGATGCCGTGTTCGGCGTACTCATAGTGGATCCTGAGCGCGGCGACACGCTCTATTCGCTGAATGCGGGCAAGTTGTTCATGCCGGCCTCGAACATGAAGATCGTGACGGGTGCGGCGTCGCTCGTGGAGCTCGGGCCCGACTACTCGTTTCGCACGGACTTCGCGGCCGGTGGGCGCGTCGTGCACGATACGCTGCAGGGCGCGTTGATCGTGACCGGCCGCGGCGATCCGACCATCAGCGACCACATGCGAGGCTCGGCCATGAATCCGCTGTACGAGGTTGCGGACTCGCTCAGGGCTCACGGCATCACGACCATTGCTGGAGGGATACAGGCGGGCCCCGATGTGTTCCCTGACACGAGCATCGGCTTCGGCTGGTCCTGGGATGATCTCGGCGAGGATTACGGCGCGGGCGTCGACGCGCTGTACTTCAATGAGGGATTCGGCACGGCGATCGCGACTGGTAAGGCTGGCATGCAACCCGACAGCATCCGGACGCTACCCGCGAGCTCGTATCCGAGAATCGTGTTACCGCTGCGCTCGAGCGCTCAGGCATCCGATACGTTCGGGCTGCGTCTGGATTTTGATCCCACCCGCACTCGGTTCACGGCGCGCGGGCGGCTCAGGAATTCTGTCGACACACTCACGTACGTCTTTCCGGATCAGCGTGAGGCGTATCTCGCCGCACTGAGCGAGGCGCTCCGGTCGCGCGGTATCGTGGTCGCAGGTGGCGAGCTTCGAGCCGCCTCCCATAACGGCGCGGAGAAGACGATGAGTGCATCGCCGCTGTTCTCCATCTCCTCGCCACCGCTGCGCCAGGTTCTTCCGGCGCTCCTGAAGCCCTCGCAGAACCAGATCGCCGAGGTGCTGTACAAGACGCTCGGGCTGGAGAAGACCGGCGTGGGCTCGTCGGACAGCGGCCGCGTCGTGCTCGAGCGACAGCTCGCCGCGTGGGGTGCGGAGTCCGATGGCTATCTCATTCGCGACGGCAGCGGCCTTTCGCGCTACGGCTATCTCAGTCCGGAAACGCTCGTGCGCGTGCTGAACAAGGTGCGCGCGGACACGGCCTTTCACGTGTTCTACGACGCGCTGCCCATCGCGGGACTCGATGGCTCGTTGCGCAATCGCGTGAAAGGCACCGCGGCGGCCGGAAGGATACATGCGAAGACCGGCTCGGTCGCGAATGCGCGCTCGCTCTCCGGATACGCGCTCACGGCCGACAATCACGTGCTGATCTTCAGCCTGCTCGCGAACAACTGGATCACGCCGACGTCCGCCGTGGACAGCGTGCACGATCGGATCATGGTGATGCTCGCGTCGCTCAAGCTCCGGGACGCGCAGTAGTGTTCTCCGTTCCGGACGCGGTCGCGCGCATCACCGCGGACATCGAGCCGCTCAGCGTCGAGCGCGTGCCGCTGCTCGATGCGCTCGGCCGCGTGCTCGCGTCGCCCATCGTGTCGCCGCTCACGCTTCCGGCGTGGGACAACTCGGCGATGGACGGCTACGCGGTTCGTGCGGCGGACGTCGAGGGCGCGAGCGAGAGCTCGCCGGTCACGCTCACGGTGCTCGAGACCGTGGCGGCGGGTGCGTTTCCGTCGCGAACGGTGGAAGCGGGGAGCTGCACACGCATCATGACCGGCGCTCCGCTGCCGAAGGGAGTGGATACGGTCATCAGGCTCGAGGACACGGACGGTGGTTTCGAGCGCGTCAGCATCCGAGACGATCGCGATTTGCGCCGCAACGTGCGCTTTCGCGGTGAGGACATTCACGCCGGAGCGCTGGTGCTCGATCGGGGACAGCCGATCGGTGCCGCGCAGATCGGAGTGCTCGCATCGGTGGGCGCGTCGTCCGTGGACGTGCATCGCCGGCCGCGCGTCGCGTTCTTCGGATCGGGAGACGAGATCGTCGACCTCGATCGCTTCTCCGAGGCGCTCGACGGCAGGAAGATCGTGACGTCCAACAGCTACACGCTCACCGCACTCGTGCGCCTCACCGGCGGGATCCCGGTGAATCTCGGCGTCGCGCGGGACGATCCGACGGACATCGGCGCGCGCATCGATCGCGCCGCGGGGTGCGATCTCCTGGTGACCTCTGCCGGAATTTCGGCGGGCGAGTTCGACTATCTGCGCCCGGTGCTCGCGGAGAAGGGCGTCACGCTCGACGTGTGGCGGGTGCGCATGCGGCCGGGCGCACCGCTGGGATTCGGATGGCTCGGCCAGATGCCGTGGATCGGTCTCCCGGGCAATCCGGTGTCGACCATGGTCACCTTCGAGCTCTTCGTACGACCCGTCGTGCGCAGGATGCTCGGACACACGCGTCTCTTCCGCCGGCCGGTAGAGGTGAAGCTCGAGGAGCCCGTGAAGATCGGCGCCTCGCTCACACACTTCCTGCGCGCCATCGTGACGGTGCAGCCGGATGGGTCGATGACGGCACGGCTCACGGGGCCGCAAGGCTCCGGGATTCTCACATCCATGTCACTCGCGAATGCGCTGCTCGTGATCCCGCACGAGCGGCCGCGCGTGGAGGCGGGTGAGATGGTGAGCGCACTCCTGCTCTCCGACGACGCGCAGCTCGCGACGCACTTCTCATTGTGACGCGATGACAGGGTTGCGGGGCAAGCCGCTCGTGGCGGAGCTCGAGCGGCGCTTCGTCGTTGCGCACTCGCGGATCGAGCTACCCGGAGGTTCCGTCGACATCATGCATCCGGAGAGCACGGATGCGCTCATCAGCGAGGAGGACATGGTGCGCGATGACCGTCTCCCGTACTGGGCGGACATCTGGCCATCCTCGCGCATCCTCGCGCGTGCGCTCGCACGCGAGAGCGGTGCGGGGCGCACGCTGCTCGAGCTGGGCGCTGGGCTGGGCCTGGCAAGCATCGGTGCCATGCGTGCGGGCTACGATGTGCTCGCGAGCGACTACTACGACGACGCGCTGCTCTTCACGCGCGCGAATGCGTGGCGCGCGCTCAAGCGCGAGCCGCGCACGCGCATGATCGACTGGCGCGATCTTCCTTCCGATCTCGCGGTCGCCGATCGCATCGTGGCGGCAGACGTGTTGTACGAGGACAGATACCCGCCGCTCGTCGCCACCGTCATCGGGCGGACGCTCGCCTCTGGGGGTGTCGCGACCATCGCGGATCCCGGGCGGCCGATGGTCGAGCAGTTCTTCGAGCTCCTTCCGGCGCAGGGACTTCGCGTGCGCAACACGGAAATCGTCGAGTACGATGAGTCGCCCGCGAAGCAGACGATCCGGCTGCACCACATCGTGCGTTCGGACGAAACGCACGAAGGCTGAGCCTGTTGCGTGTTCGCGCCCGGTAAGGATTCACCCGACTGCCCGCGTGGAAGCGAGGCTCCATTGTGACCAGCGCGGCATTCTAGTGGCGAGCTTCTCGCTGTGGTGATGTGACCCGAAAGTGAAGCTCGCGCTACCAGCTCGACCTGATGTGCCGAGCGCAATTCGAGAGGTCTGACATGAGGCAGATCGGGTTATCGCTTGTTCTGGCGTCGATGGTTGTCGCCATCGGATGCAGTAGTGATCGCGCTCTTGCGCCGAAGACGGGACACACGGGCCAGAGCTCCGACATCCCGCCAGAAATGTTCGCAGCCTATACACGGATGAGTCTTCCAGGAACTGACTCAGTGGTGGCGCTCAACGACAGTGGCGATGTTGTCGGCGCGACGGGGAGTGGCGGAGTCCTGTGGCATGGACCAGCCCACGAAAGAACTAGCCTCCCGATCATTCCCGCGGCGATCGCAAACGACGGCACCGTCGCTGGATCAATCGACGGGCATGCGGCAACGTGGAAGAACGGCCGCGTCACGATACTCGATACGGCAGCGAGCGCGGCGCTCGCGATTTGCCGTTGTGAGTCCGCAACGGTGGTCGGAAGCGTTCGAGTGAACGGAGTCAAACACGCAGCGATCTGGGTCGACGGAATTCGTATCGACGCCGGCGTGCCGGAGATCGCTGATTCCGCCGAGTTCTCGGCGATTGGGACCGGTTTTGTGGTGGGCAACGCGATCGTTCGCACGCCAAACCCGCAGTC
>DATGDQ010000295.1:0-4212 GCA_035310785.1 Gemmatimonadaceae bacterium
AGAACACATCTTCCGACGGGAGGAATCGGCGGTCGACGGTGATGTATCCCTTCCGGTACTCGGGAAGCAGAATCGGATCACCGGCTGCGATCTTCCCGTAGAACGGCACGGGTTGCGTGCGACGCGCGCCTTCGTAGCCGAGCAGACGCACACCGCGTGAGCGCGACGGATCGCGCTCGATGTAGCCCTTCCGCTCGAGCGAGTGGAGGAGCTCCGATACGGTCTTGGTGGACTTGATGCGAAAGCGCTTGCCGATTTCGCGCACACTGGGCTGATAGGTGTGCGTCGTGAGGAAGTCGAGCAGATAGTGGTACACTTTCTGTTCGATGGCGCTCAAGACTTCCGGCATGACTCCTCCTTGCCAAGTAGAGCAGCCGCATGTCCTGCTGCTCGGACTGCGGCTCTTTCGGTTGTCCCGCTCGAAGCGGGCACTGTCTTGTCAGGCAGCGGGTACCTTCAGGAACTCGGACGCATCGCGCAGCCGCTTGTTGGTCAGCTCTGGACCCATTGCCATCAGAACCTCGAAGATCCCCGGACTCACCGTCAGCCCGGTGAGCGCAACCCGGAGTGGCTGAAAGATCTTTCCGGCAGCCACACCGCGCGCGCTGGCGAGCGCGCGCAGAACCGCTTCGAGTGTTTCCGGCGTCCATGTCTCTAAGGCGGCGAGCTTGTCCTGCACTTCGTGCAGCAAGTCGCCGGTGGCCGCGCGATCCTTCCACTGCTTTTCGACCGCTTCCGGATCGTATACAATATCGCCCGGAAAAAATGGCGCCGCTTGGCGCACCATGTCCAGTACCGTACGGGCCCGGACCTTCAGCAGGTCGATCAGCTCAAGATACCACTCGCGCCTCGATTCCAGCATCTTGGCCGTGGCGACCCCTGCCTCGATGAGCGCCGGGGTGAGGCGGGGCTCGAGTTCCATGGCTGAAATGCGGCTCAAGTGCTGTCCGTTCATCCATTCCAGCTTCTTGGTGTCGAAGATCGCCGCCTTCTTCTGAAGTCCGTCGAGCGAGAACAGGGCGATCATCTCCTCGAGACTCATCACCTCGCGGTCGCCGCCGGGAGACCATCCCAGGAGCGCCAGGAAGTTCACCATGGCGCTCGGCAGAATCCCTTCCTTCTGATAGTCGGCGACTGCAGTGGCGCCGTGGCGCTTGCTCAGCTTCTTCCCATCCATGCCGTGGATCATCGGCACGTGCGCGAACCGCGGCGGCTCGGTGCCGAGCGCGCGATAGAGCAGGATCTGCTTCGGCGTGTTCGAGATGTGATCGTCACCGCGCATGACGAAGCTGATGTCCATGTCGATATCGTCCGACACGACGGCGAGATTGTAGATGGGTGATCCGTCGGAGCGCAGGATGACGAAATCCTCGATGTCCTTGTTCGGGAATGCAATTCTGTCGTGCACCGCGTCATCCCATGCGGTCTCTCCCTCTGGTACACGAAAGCGTATCACGAATGGCATGCCGGAATCGACGCGGCGCGTGATCTCGTCGGGCGAGAGGAGATCGCATCGGCGATCGTACTTGAAGCTGTCCTTGCGCGCAGCCGCTTCCTGGCGCATCGCCTCGAGCTCCGCGGCCGTGCAGAAGCAGCGATACGCCGCGCCGGTCTCGAGGAGGAATTTCGCGTCGCGCTGATGCCGCGGAAGGCCGAGCGCCTGATGCACCACCGGCTCGTCCCAGTTGAGACCCAGCCACTCGAGTCCCTCGAAGATGGCGCGTTCGCTCGCGTCCGTGCTGCGCGCCTTGTCGGTGTCCTCGATGCGCAGGAGAAAGGACCCGCCGGTCTGACGGGCATAGAGCCAGTTGAACAACGCCGTGCGCGCGCCGCCCACATGGAGATATCCAGTGGGGGACGGAGCGAATCGCACGCGTGGCGGAGCGAGTGGGTCGGGCATCTGTGCGGAAAAGGCGGAAAAACGACAGGTCCGCCAACGAGTCGCGGACCTGCGGGGCAACCAGAGAAGTCTAGGGTGAAAGCGCCAACAAAGCCATTTCCCCCTCGTCCCGGTGGACGTGCACGCCGCGGAAGCGGTCCCACTTACCGTCATGCGTCGGAGACCGAACGCACGACGCCGCGCGACGGAAACGAGAAAGCCCGCGACGCGCGCGGGCTTTCTTTCGTCCACGGAGCGGGAGGGATTCGAACCCTCGATAGGGCTTTACAACCCTATAACGGTTTAGCAAACCGCCGCCTTCAGCCTCTCGGCCACCACTCCAACAACCGGGATCGTCTCCGGGCGTCAAGTATACTCAGGGAAGGTCCGGTGCGGTACCGCCGCCGCCCCCACGCGCGATGCCGCATGCTTCGCACATCGACGTTCGTCACTCTGCAAGTCGCACGGACAGGGTGGGATTCGAACCCACGAGACCCGTGAAGGTCTGCCGGTTTTCAAGACCGGAGCATTCAACCGCTCTGCCACCTGTCCAGGAGCCAGCCGAGCGGCGGCCGGCACCATCGTCCGAGAAAAAATCGCATGCATTTCATGAACGCGCCACGCCGAGCGAACTCTAGCAAGTCCGCGCGCCAAGTGTGAGCCGACGGGCACTCCGCGGAAACCAGACGCCAGTGCGCGCGTTCATCAGAGGGACGCGCGCACGCACGCGCGCGCTTCCATCAGCTGTGGGAGGCGCATGATAGCTGACAGCCGAACATCGTCGGATTCCTTGCGGGTGAGCGTGCTCGATCAAACGCCAGTACCCGAAGGCGCCACGAGTGCCTCCGCGCTCCGCAACTCGATCGATCTCGCGCGCCATGCCGACGCGCTCGGCTTTCATCGCTATTGGGTGGCCGAGCATCACGCCAGTCCCATGATCGCGGGCCCTTCGCCGGAGGTGTTGATCGCCGCGATCGCGTCAGCCGTTCCGCGCATGCGCGTGGGAAGTGGAGGCGTCATGCTCCCGCATTACAGCGCGCTCAAGGTTGCCGAGAACTTCAGCGTGCTCGCGGGGCTCTTTCCGAACAGAATCGATCTCGGACTTGGACGAGCTGCCGGAACCGATTCGGAAACGGCGTTCGCGCTACAGCGCGACCGGCGCCAGCGCTCGCCCGATGATTTTCCGCAGCAGCTGGGCGAGCTGCTCGGATATCTGTACGATCGGTTGCCGCGCGACCACCCATTCGCAAGGCTGGCCAGGCTTCCGGGCCTTCCGGAACGTCCGGAGCCCTGGCTCCTGGGCTCGTCGCATCAAAGCGCGCTCTGGGCGGCCGAGCTCGGGCTGCCATATGCATTCGCGGATTTCATCAATCCCGCGGGAGCGGAGATCGCCGCGCTCTACCGCGACCGCTTCCAGCCGTCGGAGGAGAACGCGGAACCGCGCGTGATGGTCGCGGTGTCCGCAATCACTGCGGACAGCACCGAGGAAGCCGATCGCCTGGCCTCGAGCATGCGCATGGCGATCACGTTGCTGCGCGCTGGCGCGTCGATCGCGATTCCGACGGTTGAGACGGCGCTGGAATTTCTCGCGCGCAACCCCTCGCCGCATGCGTTGCCCGTGGGTCGGCGAGCGGTGGTGGGTGACGCCGGCTCGGTGAAGCGCGGGTTGGAAGCGGTTGCACGCGAGTACGGTGCCGGCGAGGTGATGGTGGTGACGATCACCCACGATCACGGTGCGCGCGTGCATTCGTACGAGCTCATTGCCGATGCGTTCGAGCTCGGCGCCGCGACGCCCGCGGCAGATGAATCGAGCGCGACGCGGGCGGCCTAGTCAGCGATCCGCGAGGTCGTAGTAGCTCTCGATCGCCCACGCGATGATCCGATCGGTGTAGATCACCCGCTGTGCCTCCGTTTCGTCATCCAACGAGAGCTCGCGAACGAGAGCCTTGAGCGCCCGCACGAGACGCTCGGGCGGCAGATGGTGGACTCGCGCGTGTATCGCCGTCATGCGAACGGCTTCGTGCAGTATGCGCCGGTCGTGCCGCGTCGACTTCCGCTCGGCGCGCACCGCATCGGCAATCACGGACATGTCACTCGAGAACAGCGCGCTCCTCTCGTACGACTCGGTCTCTTCCATCAATTCCGCCATGTCCTGGCAGTCACCCTCTCATTTCTTCCGGTGAGCGCCGCTGTCCGTCATCTTCACTCCGCTGCCGGAATCGCTGCCGAGAGGCACGGCAGTGGGCGGGGCTGCAACCTGAGGATTGAACAGCCGGCTCAGATCGGTCGCGTCGCCGAGCGCGCGCGCCGTCTGCATCAGCGTCCTCGCCTGC
>DATGDQ010000296.1:0-2481 GCA_035310785.1 Gemmatimonadaceae bacterium
CGGTGCGCGAGCGGGGTGCCGCGCAGCCGCCGCGGCTGTATTATGGGCAATGGAAGCGCCACTCACCTCCGCTGCCGCACCCTCGCGGCTCCCGCGCCGGCTCGGTCTGTTCAGCGCCGTCGCGGTGCTCATCGGCTCGACGATCGGCTCCGGAATCTTCCGGTCGCCGGCAGGCATCGCCGACAAGCTTCCGGGGCCGCTGCCGCTCCTCTCCGTGTGGCTCTTCGGCGGCATCTTCGTGCTCTGCGGCGCGCTCACGCTCGCCGAGGTCGCGAGCGCGTTCCCGGCCACCGGCGGGCTGTACGTGTTCATCCGCGAGGCGTGGGGACGACGCGCCGCCTTTCTCTTCGGCTGGTCCGAGCTCCTTCTCATTCGCGCCGCATCGCTCGGCGCCATCTCGACGACGTTCGCGGAGTATCTCTTTCGAGTGCTCGGGCACGAGCCCAGCGCGGAGCCGTATGCGACCTACGTGCACTGGGTGGCTGCGCTCGCGATCGCCTTGACCGCGACGTTCAACTACATCGGGCTCAAGTGGGGCTCGCTGGTGCAGAACCTCACGACCGTCGCGAAGTACGGCGGCCTGCTCTTCATCGTGATCGTCGCGATGGCGCTCGGGCTTCCGCACACCGGCGGGCACTTCACGCCAGCCGTACCGCCGGGCAGCTTCTCGCTCGCGCCGTTCGGGCTCGCGCTGATCTCCGTGCTCTGGGCGTACGACGGATGGGAAGACGTGAGCCTCGTGGGTGGCGAGGTCAAGGACGGGCGTCGCACGCTGCCGCGCGCGATCATCATCGGCACCGTCGCGGTGATCGCGATCTATGCGCTCGCGAACGTCGCCTATCTCTCCGTGCTCGATGTGGAGACCATTCGCCACTCGCGTCTCGTGGCCGCGGACGTCGCCTTCAAGGTGATCGGTTCGCCGGGGGTCGTGTTCGTCGCCGCGACGGTGATGCTCTCGACGTTCGGTACGCTCAACGGCTCGATCATGACGGCGCCCCGAATCTTCTTCGCGATGGCGGACGACCGCATGCTCTTCAGGCAGATCGCGGCCGTACACCCCCGCTATCAGACGCCGTACGTGGCAATCGTGCTCAACGCCGCGATCGGCGTCGCCTTCGTGCTCACGCGCGGATTCGAGCAGCTCGCGGACCAGTTCGTGATCGCGATCGTGCCGTTTCTCGCGCTCGCGGTGGGCGCGGTGTTCGTGCTTCGGCGCCGAGCGGGTTACGACACGTCCTTTCGCGTACCCGGCTACCCGATCGTGCCCTTGATCTTCATCGCGTCCACGGTCGCGCTGCTCCTGAATGCGCTCATCGACAAATCGAGTCGTGCGGCAACGCTCGGCGTATTCCTCGGCATACTGCTCGGCGTTCCCGTCTACGCGTTCATCACGCGTCGCATCGGATCGTCGGGCGGGGCGAGTCGCGACGAATCCGTCGCCGTCAATTCCTGACTGGTGAACTACGCGATCTAGCGAGATGGCCTTGCAGCTGGCGGCGCGTCTCGGGTTCTAGGTAGCGGGGAAGGGTGGAGCCTCGCGAGCACCGGAACGCATTCGTGCGCTGGCGATGCCGAGCACGATCGCAGCGGCGACTGCGCAGACCGTTCCGACGATACCGGGTTTCACGGTCATGAGAAAGACGAGCATGACCAGGAGCGCGACGCGAGTGTGCTTCAGTATCATGAAGGTCGGATCGTCGAGAATCTCACCGACCGCCGGCGTGATCGAACCAGCCTCGATCGCGACGTCGATCGCACGTTGCATGCGCCGCCCGAACTGGAGTGGCCCGCTCACCGCGAGATAGATGAGCGTGAGAAGGGCGGCGATCACCCACGGTGCACGCAGGCTCCACGCCGCCCATGCCATGTACAGACCGGTTCCGGCCAGCACGGGCACGAGTGCCTTCAACACACTCGCGCAGCGCAGCTGCTTCTCACCGATGCTCTGCAGCTCGGCCGTTGTCTGCGCGCGCTGCGCCATGACCTCCCAGAGCATGAGTAGGGAGATCGCCGCCACGACGCCCATTGCTCCGAGGACGTGCGCGAAGAGAAGGATCGAATACAGATGCATGGATACTGTCTCCGTTGAGGACTGCTACGAGCGGCTCCGGGCCAGCTACTCTAGAACACCTTCACGTTGATGTACCGCTTCGGATGCGCCTTGATGTCCGTCACCAGCGAGTCCATGCGCCCGAGCAGCTCGTGCAGATTGTTGTAGACGCCGGGATCGTTGAGAAACTTGGCCGCCGTCCCGTTGCCCGTCTGCAGCTCCGTCATCACCATGTTGAGCTTTCTCGTGGTGGAATCGAGATTGTTGGTGAGCGTCGACAGATTGCGCGTGGTCGACTGCATGTTGCGCACGGTGGAGTCGAGCGAGATCGAGTCGATCGCACCAACGCGGCTGCGCAACGCGTTCATCGTGAGCGTGAGCCCGCGCGACTGCTCGGCCGCGACCGTGTTGAGCTGCTGCACGAGCGCGTT
>DATGDQ010000297.1:0-3620 GCA_035310785.1 Gemmatimonadaceae bacterium
GCCTGGGGCTTTAGCGGAAGCCCGCTGCGCATCCTGTTGCGGAGCCGCGCAGCGTAGATGCGGCCACTCGCGGGATTGTTGATAGCCTATCTCGCCGGCTCGATTCCATTCGCGTTTCTGGCAGGGAAGCTGTTCAAGGGAATCGACCTGCGAGAGCATGGATCCGGCAACCTCGGCGCGACGAACGTCTTTCGAGTGATGGGGTGGAAGATCGCAAGCCTGGTGATGGTGCTGGACATGGCGAAGGGCGCGTTGCCCGTGCTTCTCTTGCCACCCAGGTTCGCGCCGGCGAATTCCGAGCTATGGGCGATTGCATTCGGCATCGCGGCCATCATCGGTCATGTGCGATCGATCTTCTTGTTGTGGAGGGGAGGAGGAAAGGGGGTCGCGACTGCTGGGGGGGTATTTCTGGCACTCGCGCCAATCGCTTCGCTGATCTCGATCGCGGTGTTCGCCATCGTCGTCTACCTGTCCGGCTATGTCTCGCTCGGATCGCTGTGCAGCGCGGTGGCATTGACCGTCGCGGTCGTCCTCATGAAGGGCGTGAGCTCGCCCATCACGATCGCGTGCGCGGTCATCACCCTGTTCGTGTTCTGGACGCATCGGACGAACATCTCCCGCCTTCGCCGCGGCGAAGAGAATCGCTTTCGGCGCGCGAGGCCGGCCACCTGATGCGTTGCGCGGTCATCGGTGCCGGAGCGTGGGGAACGGCGCTCGCAGATCTGCTTGCGCGCAACGGGCACGAGGTGGCGCTCTGGGCGCGCGAGACCGAGGTCGTCGAGTCGGTGAACGCTCGGCACGAGAACACGATGTTTCTTTCCGGGGCTAGGCTGCACGACGGAGTGGTCGCGCACGCGGATCTCGCGAGCACGTGCGCCGGTGCGGAGATCGTCGTCTTCGCCACCCCGTCGCACGTGCTTCGCGCCATCGCGCGCGACGCCGCGCCGGCCGTGGCCATCGATGCGACCATCGTGGTGGCGACGAAAGGAGTGGAGCGCGAGACCCTGGCGGTGATGAGCGACATACTGGCTCAGCAGTTTCCGACGCACGCCATCGTCGCGCTCTCCGGACCGAGCTTCGCGGCGGAGGTCGTGGCCCGGCAACCCACGGCGGTGGTCGCCGCATCGAGCAGCGCGAGCGCAGCCGCGCTGGTACAGCGAGCGTTGTCGAGTGGGGAGTTTCGCGTCTACACCCACGACGATGTCATGGGTGTGGAGCTCGGCGGTGCGCTCAAGAACGTGATCGCCGTGGGAACGGGTATCGCCGAGGGGCTTGAGATGGGGTTCAATGCGCGGGCGGCGCTGATCACGCGCGGGCTCGCGGAGATGACGAGGTTGGGAGTGAAGATGGGCGCGTCCCCGCTGACGTTCGCGGGGCTCGCGGGCATGGGCGATCTGGTGCTCACGTGCACGGGAGCGCTCAGCCGAAACCGCTCACTCGGCGTCGAGATCGCGCGCGGCAAGTCGCTCGATGAGGCGCTCGCACTGCGCCACACGGTTGCCGAGGGAGTGATGACGACACACAGTGCACGCGCGCTCGCCGCGCGCGAAGGGATCGAGATGCCGATCGTGAGTGCGGTCTATCGGATACTGTTCGAGCATCAACCACCCCGTGCCGCCATCGGAGAGCTGATGCGGCGCGAGCTTCGAGCGGAGGGGGACACATGAGCGCGGAGCCGGTGCAGGAGTTCTTCTCGATCGGGGAGGTGTGCGAGCTGACGGGGCTCAAGCCGCACGTCCTCCGATATTGGGAGAGTCAGTTCAAGTTCTTGAATCCTGCCAAGAACAGGTCGGGGAATCGGGTCTATCAGCGCCGCGAGGTGGAGCTCGTGGTGCTGGTGAAGCACCTGCTCTACGTGGAGAAGTACACGATCGATGGCGCTCGGCAGAAGGTCGATGAGCACCGCAAGAAGGGGCAGCTCAAGCCCAATGCGAGGCGCGCGCTCGACGTGCACACGCTGGCGTCGATCGAGCAGGAGCTCGCCGAGGTGATGAACATCCTGGGCGGAGAGACGCCGAAATCGTGAGCGCGGTGGCCTGCGTCATTCCGGCGTACGAGGCAGCAGCGACGCTCGGGTTCGTCGTGCGTGGTCTTCGTGCCTCGCTGCCGGATGCCCTGCTGATCGCCGTGGACGATGGCTCGAGGGATGGCACGCACGACGTGGCCGCGGCGTGCTGCGACCGCGTGGTGCACTTTCAGCGAAATCGAGGAAAGGGTGCGGCGCTTCGCGCCGGGTTCGACGTCGCGCGCGCGGAGTGCGCGCCTCTCGTGATCACGATCGACGCCGATGGCCAGCATGATCCGGCACTTGCCCCGTCGCTGCTCGCGGCGCTCGCGAGTGCGGATCTCGTGATCGGTGCCCGCCCTCGCGCCCGCGGAACGATGCCGTTGGGCCGCCGCATCACGAATGCGCTCGCGAGCGCCGCGGTCGGCGCAATCGTGGGTGTGAGCGTTCCGGACGCGCAATCCGGATATCGGGCGATCCGGCGCGAGGTGCTCGCAGCCGTCGCTCCTCCTGGCGACCGCTACGAATACGAGACCGAATTTCTGATCGCTGCGGGGCGTGCCGGGTTTCGCATCACGAGCGTGACCGTGCCGACGACCTACGGCCCGCAAAGCCACTTTCGTTCGTGGGGAGATTCCCTGCGCGTCGTGCGCACGATCTGGCGAGAACGCTCGCGGGGCGTGAGCTGATGCGGCTGCTCTGCACGAACGACGATGGCATACTCGCGCACGGGCTCGACTGCCTTGTGAAGGCTGCGCAGACGCTCGGCGATGTCGTCGTCGTCGCGCCAGACCGCGAGCAGAGCGCGACGAGTCACTCGCTCACGCTGCATCATCCGATTCGGCCAGTCGCGCGCGGCGATGATCGTTGGCAAGTGGACGGAACACCCACGGATTGCGTGATGCTCGCGATTGAAGCTCTCATGCCCGCGCGACCGGAGTTCGTGCTGAGTGGAATCAATCACGGCCAGAACATGGGCGAGGACGTGCTCTATTCGGGCACCGTAGCCGCTGCGATGGAGGGTGTCACGCTCGGTGTTCCCGCCATCGCGATTTCGTTCGCGGGCGGGGAGCTCAAGGCTGACCCGGCGTTGCTCACCGAGCAGATTCCAGCGGTCGCCGCACTTCTCAAGCACCTCACGTCACTCCAGCTGCCGAGCGATACGTTGCTGAACGTGAACATGCCTGCGCGCCGCGCCGCGGACATCCGAGGCGTGCGTCTCACGAGACTCGGCCGACGCGTGTACTCCGACTCGCTCATGAAGATGCAGGATCCGCGTAAACGGGAGATCTACTGGATCGGCGGCGGCTCGGCTTCGTGGAGCGGGGCAGAGGACTCGGATTTTCGCGCCGTGGAAGATGGATTCATCTCGGTCACGCCGCTCACCCTGGACCTCACGCATTTGCGAATGCTCGACGAGGCGAAGCTCTGGTGGTCCGAGCCGTGAGCGGCGAACAGCCGGGCGGACGACGACGGCTCGTCGAGACGCTGCAGGAGAGGGGCGTGCGCGATCTCGCGGTGCTGCATGCGTTCGATCAGACTCCACGACATCTCTTCGTGCCCACGGGGATGCGCCACCGTGCGTACGAGGACAGCGCCCTGCCGATCGGAAACG
>DATGDQ010000298.1:0-1743 GCA_035310785.1 Gemmatimonadaceae bacterium
ACGAGCCGGCCGCGGCCGGCGCCGAGCGCGGTGCGCAGTGCGAGCTCGCCCTCGCGCGCGACTCCGCGCACGAGCAGCAGATTGGCGACGTTGGCGCACGCGATCAGGAGCACGAATGCGACCCCGCCGAGCAGCACGAGCAGCGGCAGGCGCAGCTTCCCGGTGAGATACTCGTGCATCGGAATGACTACGGCTCCGAGATGCGCGTTCATTTCGGGATATTCCTGGGCGAGTCGCGACGCGATCCCCTGCACATCAGCGGACGCGCTCTCGATCGTCGCGCCCGGCTTGAGCCGCGCCACCGTTTCGAGATACACTGCGCCGCGGCTCTTCGCGAGCTCGGCCGGATCGTACGAGAACGGAAACCAGAGCATCGCCTTTGTCGGCCACGCAGACTTGGCAGGGACGATCCCGATCACCTTGTAGCGCTCGTTGTCCAGCGTCAGCATGGAGCCCACGAGCGACGGGTCGCTTCCGAAGCGATTGCGCCAGAGCGTCTCGTTGACGAGCACGGACTTGGTTCCCTGCCACGCGGTGTCTTCGGGGGCAAAGGCGGTGGTGCCCCGGATCGCCTTCACATCGAGGATGCGAAAGAAGTCGCCGCCCACGACGTAGCCGGCGATCTGCTCGGGATCACCCGATCCGGTGAGCACCGCCGAGCGACTATCGATCACCGCCATGGACGTGAAGGAGTGATTCAGCGCGCGAAGGTCGGCGACGTTCGCGGGTGAGTTCACCGAGATCGTGCCTCCGTACGTCGACCGCACCATCACGAGGCGCGACGGATCGGGAAACGGCAGCGGGCGCAGCAGAATTCCGCGCACGACGCTGAAGATCGCGGTGTTCGCGCCGATCCCGATCGCGAGCGTCAGCGCGGCAATGATCGTAAATGCGGGCGCGCGGCGGAGGGTGCGGAGCGCGAAGGTCACGTCCTGCGTGAGCCCGTCGAGCAGTTCGGTGCGCATCGTCTGCCTCTCTCGGCGTTCATCGGTTCGCTTGCAGAAGTTGCGAGCCTCGTCGACGTCCCCGAACTGCCGGCGGGCTTCGGCGCGTGCGGCCTCGGGGTCCAGTCCCTGATCGATGAGCTCATTCGTGCGCATGTCGAGATGGAAGGCGAACTCCTCGTCGACGGCAGCAGCCGCGCGGCGGAAGAGTCCGAGCCGGAAGACGCGTCTGACGTCCGGTCGCGCCGACATGGCTCAGGCCGTGCGCAGAACGCGCGTGACGGCGAGGGCGAACTCCATCCACGCGGTGCGCTCATCGCGCAGCTGGCGCCGGCCGATCGGGGTAAGGCGATAGAACTTGGCGCGCCGATTGTTCTCCGAGACACCCCACTCGCTGTCGATCGCGCCCTGCTCCTCGAGGCGATGGAGCGATTTGTAGAGCGCCGCGTCATCCACTTGGAGCGTGCCGCCGGAGCGCTCGCGCAGCCAGTTGGA
This sequence comes from Gemmatimonadaceae bacterium, assembly GCA_035310785.1. GTDB lineage: Bacteria > Gemmatimonadota > Gemmatimonadetes > Gemmatimonadales > Gemmatimonadaceae > FEN-1250. The sequence continues at coordinate 1,440 of DATGDQ010000298.1, forward strand.
GATGGCGTACCCGTGCATGGGTTGCCAGGTGAGCGCCTTGAGCACGAGCACGTTGAGCGTGCCGTAGATGAGATCGGAGCCGGTTCGTGTCATGGTAGCCATGCGGGATCAGGAGGATCGGTCGCTCACCCCACCCGCTCCACTGAACAGGTAGGTGGAGAGAACGTACAGCGGATGTGCGCGGGGCGCAAGACGGGATGTCGACGCGCGATGCTACGCGCGCAGTCCGCCGTCGATCACACGAAGCGCCTGATGAACTCGAACGCCTTGTCCGCGACACCTCGCCACCCGTGGTCGATGACGA
>DATGDQ010000299.1:0-4661 GCA_035310785.1 Gemmatimonadaceae bacterium
GCGATGTATCCGTTGTGCCGATGGTACGCCGCGGTCAAGGCACGGCGCAGCGATCCGTGGCTGAGCTACCTCTGAACTGAGACCGGACACGGACGCTGATCGAAGGCTCGGGTGGACCGATCGACCACCTGTCGACATGGAACAGTGCACCAATATTCGCTATCGTTGTCAGTCCGGAAGCAAGACATCGAACGAGTTACGGAGCGCCGACCATGACCCGCAAATTCGACAGCATCCTCGGTACCGTTGGCAATACGCCAATCGTTCGCATCAACAAGCTCGCGCCGCCGGGCGTGAATCTCTTCGTCAAGGTCGAGGCGTTCAACCCGCTCGGGTCGGTGAAGGATCGTCTCGCTCTCGGCGTCATCGAGGACGCCGAAAAGAGAGGGGCGCTCAAGCCGGGGCAGACCGTGATCGAGGCGACGAGTGGCAACACCGGCATCGGGCTCGCGATGGTGTGCGCGCAGAAGGGCTATCCGCTCGTCGTGACGATGGCCGAAAGCTTCAGCATCGAGCGCCGCAAGCTGATGCGCTTTCTGGGAGCAAAGGTCGTCCTCACTCCGGCCGCGGAGCGGGGGACCGGAATGGTGAAGAAGGCCGTGGAGCTGGCCGAGAAGCACGGCTGGTTTCTGACGCGTCAGTTCGAGAATGAAGCGAACGCGGACATGCATTCGCGCACGACGGCACGAGAGATCATCGATGCGTTTGCGGGCGAGCGGCTCGACTACTGGGTCACTGGCTTCGGCACGGGCGGAACGTTGAAAGGCGTCGGGCGCGTGCTGGCCAAGGAGCGGCCGGAGACGAAGGTGGTCGTGTGCGAGCCGGCGGATGCACCCATGCTGACGAGCGGAACGAAGCAGCAGCGGAATCCCGATGGCTCTCCCGTTGGCAGTCATCCCGCATGGAAGCCGCATCCGCTACAGGGGTGGAGCCCGGACTTCATTCCGAAGCTCACGGGCGACGCGGCGGACATGGGCGTCATCGACCGCGTGGTCACCGTTGCCGGTCCCGACGCAATGCGCTGGAGCCGTGAGCTCGCGCAGAAGGAGGGCATCTTCGTCGGCACATCATCCGGCGGCACGTTCGCGGGCGCGCTGCAGGTGTGCAACGATGCGTCCAGAGGTGCGACGGTGCTGTGCATGCTGCCCGACACGGGAGAACGCTATCTGAGCACGCCGCTGTTCGCGGACATTCCGGCCGACATGACCGAGGAGGAGCTCAAGATCTCGAGCTCGACGCCGAGCGCGCGGCTCGTGCCGCAGCTTGCGTAACGGTGCACTCGCTCGCCAGCTTCGTGACCATGGCCGCGGACCTCCCGTCAGTAGTGAAGAGTTCCTTGTACACTTTCCCCTTTCGGAGCAGCCTCCGCATGCGCACACCTGCACGTTTCAGCGTCGTCGCATCCTTCCTGGTCGTCGCCTTCGCTGCCGCATGCAGTGACAGCACCGGCCCGAGAACTCAATCACCCGCTCAGATCGCGCTGCACTTCGACTCGATCGCGATTCAGGCCAAGGCACAGAGCGACACCAACAGTGCGTACGCAGCTCGTACCCTGCTCGCCACCCTCATCGAGATTCCGGCTGCTCTGGGCGCGACTCCGGCCACCGTGAGCGTGACGACTGCGACTGGTGCCGAGAGTTGGAAGGCGTACGAGCTGTTGGAGCTCACGTCGAACGGCACGAGCAACAACGATTCCTCGTTCGCCATTCTCATGTTCAGAGATGCCGACGCGCACACCGCGTTCATCGCGTTCTTCGACAGCACGGGAGCGGTTCAGGACGGGGGGCTCGTCACCGGCGATACCATTCCCGTGAGCCCGAGTGCGGGCGACGCGACGACCTCGCTGACGTCCGTAGGGGGCGCGTGCGCCACGCCATCGTCGTCGCTGCACAATCCCGGCCTGGGATCGTTCACGCTCGGCACGTGCAACCTCGCACGCTTTCGTACGACGCTGCAGATCACGCTGCCGTCTACGACAGGGGTGGATGCGGCTCTCACGCATCTCGCGTTCACGAACGCAAACATGAACGGAGTCCGGCTGGTCGATGCGGCAACTGGTGCTGCCGTGCGGCGCGTACACCAGATGATTCACGCGACGGCGGCAGCGAGTCGGCGCCACTAGGCACAGTCGGAGCGACAGCAGCGCGCTCGAATCTGCGCTGACGGGGTAGTAGCTGCACTGACCCGGGCGCACACGGATACGCTCTTCACGATGCCCCGCTCGATCTCGCTGATCGACGGGGCATCGTTGCGCGTGCGCCGATCTCCCGTGACGCACATCACCGCAACAGCTGTTTAGTATCCGCCGGAACGGAAATCGCTTAGGCTACCGTCTCCGAAGGCTCGATCAGATCTCACCTCTCGGCCATTGCCGGCCACTCCATCACCTCGGAGCACGTCGCTCATGCACCTCGTCTCGCGCTCGGCGCTCGCCGCAGCACTCGTCATCGTCACGGCAACAGCCGCCTGCGGAGGCGACAGCACGGGGCCCGTCGCCACCACGAATCTCGCTCTGCATTTCGATTCCCTGTTCGCAGCGGCAAAGGCGACCAGCGCATCGGACACGAGCTTCAACTTCCGCGCGAACGCGCTTTCGGATCTCGAGCTTCCCGCGGCGTTCGGCGTGACGCCGGCGAGCATTTCCATGACGACGGCCAGCGGCACGGAGAGCTGGAAGGGGTTCGTGTTCGAAGAAGTGCTCACGAGCAACGGCACTCCGCAGGACTCGGGGCGACTGTTCATCGCGTACCGCGACGCCGATGCCCACACCCTGATCGAGACCGTCGTGCTCGCGGACGGCTCCCTGGTGGCGACGTCTCTCATGGCGAACGACACCGTGGTCGTGAACGCCAGCTCGAGCGCTGGAAGCATCACGCAGACGAGCACGGGCGCGAGTTGCGCTACGCCGCCCATGGGTCTCACGAATCCCGTCATCACGACGGCGGCTCAGGCGACGTGCGTGAAGGCGACCTACACCGCTGCGCTCACACTCACCTTTCCCGAAACCAGCGGCGTCGATCCCGCACTCACGCATCTGTCCTTCCCGCTCACGTCGTTCGCGGGGGAGCGATTTCAGGATCCCGTCGGCGGCTCACCGTCGCGGATCAGCGGCGCGTGGCAGCGGGTGCGGGGGCATCGGAACTGAGGCGATCGCGCTAGTGGGCGTCGCTCCGCTTCTTTGCAAGGGTGAGCGACGCCGCGCGTCGCGTGCGCGATTGCTGATCCGCTGTCTCGGGGGCGTCGATCACGTGCGTGAGCTCTGCGGTCCCGTGACCATAGTTCGTCTCGACCGCTCGACGCGCGGCCTCGGGATCTCCCGCGCGGAGCGCACGAATGATCGCGTCGTGCTCGGCTGCGGCATCTGCGATTCGCTTCGGAAGAACCTCGTTCGCGTATACGCGGTTGTACCGCTCGGCCTGCGGCTTGATCACGTCGAGCAGAGCGAGGAGTCGCGGCCCTGCCGCAGCGTGCGTGCACGCGTGATGAAAGGCGGCATCGATGTCGCGGAGCCGATCCCGCGAGGCGGTCGGTGACGAGCCCTCCCGGCGCATGCATTCGTTCAGCGATACCAGCTCCGCCACCAGCTCGAGCCGCCGATCCGTCGGCAGGCGCGCGGCGGCGGCCGCGGCGTGTCCCTCGTGGAGCGCAACGAGCGAGCAGAGCTCGTCCGCGTCACTGTCCACCAGCGGCGCCACGACGGGCCGCGCGTGACGAAATCCATCCGGCGTCACGACGTATCCTTCCTGCTGCAGTCGTTGAATCGCATCGCGGATCGGTGTGCGGCTCACGCGAAATTGCATCGCCAGCTGATCCTCGATCAGCCGCGTGTCCGGCGCGAGGCGGCCCTCATTGATCGCGTCGCGCAGCGCGCGGTACACGCGCATCCCCTCCGCCCGGCGCGCGGACTTCGCGCGTGGTGCGAGCGTGGCTGATCGCGGCGCGGGATTCAGAGGCTCAGCAGCTAGGGGCCGTACACTCATCGGGGCGCGTCTGGACGGATGTGAAGGAGGCGCAGGGATCGTGAGCCGAGCACGACGGGCGCCTGCCGCGTGCTCAATGATACTATTCGCTGTGGAGGCAGGACAGGGGAATCGAGCGGAGGTGCGCGAAGCTCGATTCGAGTGCAGGAGATCTTCTACTTGTGAGGAGGGGACACTTGACATCGCACCCGCACGATCGCCGTAAGAGGGGATTGTTGGTGTGACCAATCCATCCGACAGGGAACCACCCCTCGAACCCGGCGCCGTACCGATCGCCCCCGGACTCGAGGATGCGGCTGCAAACGTCAACACTTCCAGGAAGTTTCGCGCACCACCGGAGTACGCTGCCGTCGATCGACGCACGATCGGCATTTGCGGCGGAGCGATAGTCATCGCGATCGGCGCGGGCCTGGCGGCGCAGCTGCTCATTCGGCTCATCGGCCTGGTCACGAACGCCATGTTCTACGGTAGGCTCTCGACGGCGTTCGTCGATCCGGGCTTCGGCACGCACAATCCGCTGCTGGTCATCACCATCCCCATCGCGGGCGCGATCGTTGTGGGATTGCTGGCTCGTTACGGATCGGCTGCGATTCGCGGCCACGGCATTCCCGAGGTGATGGAGCGCGTGCTGTACGGGGAGAGTCGAATTCCCGCGCGCGTGCTCTTCCTCAAGCCAATTTC